>JAVBVM010000112.1:0-6493 GCA_031554295.1 Desulfovibrionaceae bacterium
GCAGCTGTACAACGAGTTCCGCCAGTTGTTCCCGAAAAACGCGGTGGAATATTTCGTCAGCTATTACGACTATTACCAGCCGGAAGCATATGTTCCTTCCTCCGACACCTATATCGAAAAAGACTCGGCCATCAACGACAATATCGACAAACTCCGCCACGCGGCCACGCACGCGCTGCTCACGCGGCGCGACGTGCTGATCGTGGCCTCGGTTTCCTGCATCTACGGTCTGGGTTCGCCCGAGCAGTATGCGAAAATGCTCATCCCGGTGGAGGTCGGCCTGCCTTTGTCCATGGATTCCGTGCTGTCGCGCCTGGTGGAAATCCAGTACGAACGCAACGACTACGACTTCCACCGCGGCACCTTCCGGGTGCGCGGCGACGTGCTGGAGATCATCCCGGCCTACGAGCACGAAAAGGGCCTGCGCCTGGAATTTTTTGGGGATACGCTGGACAACTTGAGCGAAATCGATCCGCTGACCGGCGAGGTGCTGGCGAAAATCGGCAAGAGCGTCGTTTACCCGGCCAGCCACTATGTGTCCGATCGCGACAACCTGAACCGGGCCATGGGCGACATACGCGACGAACTGCGCGAGCCACTCATCAAGTTCCGCGCGGCCAATAAGCTGGTGGAGGCGCAGCGCCTGGAGCAGCGCACCATGCTCGATCTGGAAATGATGGAAGGCATGGGCTACTGCAACGGCATCGAGAACTACTCGCGCCACCTGGACGGCCGCCAGGCGGATTCTCCGCCCTCCTGCCTGCTGGATTATTTTCCGGACGATTTTTTGCTTTTCGTGGACGAGTCGCACATCACCATCCCCCAGGTGGGCGGCATGTACAAGGGCGACCGATCGCGCAAGCAAACCCTGGTGGACTACGGCTTCCGCCTGCCCTCGGCCCTGGACAACCGGCCGCTGGCCTTCGGCGAATTCCTCGAGCGTCTGAACCAGACCGTCTACGTTTCCGCCACCCCGGCTGACTGGGAAATGGAGCGCTCGCACGGCGTGGTGGCCGAGCAGATCATCCGACCCACCGGCCTGTTGGATCCGCAGATCGAGGTGCGGCCGACCAAGGGGCAGATCGATGACCTGCTGGCTGAGTGCCGCATCCGGGCCATTAACGACGAGCGTGTGCTGGTCACCACGCTGACCAAGCGCATGGCCGAGGATTTGACCGAGTACCTCAATAATATGGGCGTGTCCGCCCGCTACCTGCATTCGGATGTGGATACCCTGGAGCGTATGGCCATTATCCAGGCTCTGCGGCGCAAGGAATTCGACGTGCTGGTGGGCATCAACCTGCTGCGCGAGGGGCTGGATATCCCGGAAGTGTCCCTGATCGGCATTCTGGACGGCGACAAGGAGGGCTTTCTGCGCTCCGCCCGCTCGCTGATCCAGACCTTTGGCCGGGCCGCCCGCAATACCAACGGTCGGGTCATTCTCTATGCGGACATGATCACCGCCTCCATGCGCGCGGCCATGGACGAGACCGCCCGGCGCCGGGAAAAACAGGCCGCCTACAACGAAGAACACCACATTACTCCCACCAGCATCAAAAAGGCCGTGGAAACGCCCTTTGACAAGATGCGCGGCCCGGCGGACAAGAGCGCCAAGGGTAAAAAAACGCTGGCCCGCTCGAGCGAGGAGGAAAAACCCTGGCTGCTGCCGCCTGACCAACTGGCGCAACGCATTGCGGCAATGGAGCGTGAAATGCGCGATCTGGCCAAGGATTTGGAATTCGAGCGCGCGGCTGAACTGCGCGATCGCATTCGCGTTTTGCGTACGCATCTGCTGGAGGACTGACCGCCTATGGCCATGCCGTTGAACGCTTCCGACATCGCCACCGTGGTGCTGCATTACGGGGAGCCCTCCATGACGGAGGGCCTGGTGCGGGATTTGCTGGCGGGCGAGCCGGACGCGCCCATATGGGTGCTGGACAATCATGCGCCCGAGCCGTACCCGTCCGCCGCGCCAGGATTCTGGGAACGCCTGACGGAGAACATTTTCTGGGCGGGCGCTTTGGAACACGCCCTGCGTCGGGCGCGGGAAGCCGGGCACAGCCACCTCTGGTTTCTAAACAACGACATCCGTTTCGTCACGCCCGGCCCCCATGTGGCGCGGGCGGCGGCGCGCCTCGGCTATTTTTCCCGCCAATGCGGCCGCCCGGTGGGGGTCTATTCGCCGTGCGCGCAGCGCAATCCATACCACGCGCAGATGGTTGCCCGCGAGGGCATAGAGGGGGCCGCTGTCGCCTATGTGGACGGCATTGCCCTGCTCCTGGATCTCGACTGCGTGGAGGCGGTGGGCGGTCCGGATTGCGCGGACAATCCAATCGGCTACGGGGTGGAAATCTGGCTTTCCCTGCGCGCGCACCGGGCCGGCCGGCCGGTGGTGGTGGACTATAAAACCGTGCTGAAACACAGCTACCATACCAACGCGGCCCGTCAGAAAGGTTTTTTGGCGCGCGCGGCCGAGCAGGAGCGCGGTTTTATGGAAAAGCGCCTGGGGCCGGACTGGCGGGAGCAGTTGGCCGTCTTGCAGAAAGAGATCGCGCCCCGATAGGGGGGGGGGCCGCCTGCTGGCAGTGCTTTGAACTTATTATGTGTAAAAAAGAGGGGGCTTTTGGCCCCCTCTTTTTTATGCGTGGAAAACGCGCTTACTTCGTGGTCGGTTCAGTGGCCCGCAGGGCTTCGCGTTCCACTTCAAAGGACTTGATCAGCTTGCCTTCAAGGGCGAGCAGACGGTACTGGGTGGCAATCACATTCAGGCGCGCGGTGACTTCCTGCAGGGAGGAGCTGAAAAGTTCGTTTTCAGCGTCCAGCAGGTCGAGCAGGCTGCGCTGGCCCACGTCGAACTGTTCCAGATAAGCGTCGCGGGTCGACAGGTTGTACTTAACCGCGTTCATGTACAGGCGAGCCTGTTCAATGGCGGTCTGGTACATGGCCCACGTGCTGCGGGAGTCCATGGCGGTCTGGTCGATCTGGTTCATCAGTTCCTGCTTGGCCTGACGCATGCGGGCGGTGGCGCCGCGCACGTTGTAGTAGTCATAGCCGCCGTTCAGGATGTTCCAGTTCATGCGCAGCATGGCGGCCGTGCCCCATTCTTCGGACTGGCTGCCTTCAATGCGGTACTTATAGTTCGGCCCTATTTCGGCAAAGACATAGGGGTGGAACGCCGACTTCGCCAGTTCGATTTCGTCTTGCGCAACAACCACGTCCGCCTTCATGGCTTCGATCTTCGGGTTGGCGGCCTGGCTTTCAGCCAGGATGGCTTCCAGGGTTTCCGGCGTGCCCTGCGGGATGACGGCCGGGGCCAGGGTGGCGGGCACCGGGCTGTTGGTGAGGCGAATGTACGCGGCTTCAGCCTGCGCCAGAGCGTTCACGTTGTCCACCAGGGAACTCTGCGAGCGCGCCAGGCGGCCTTCGGTCTGGGTAACGTCGGCCGAAGTGGCCGAACCCTGATTCACGCGATCCCGCTGGGAAGCCAGGATGTTTTCATGCTGCTTCACGTTGAGTTCGCACAGGCGGACCAGTTCGCGCTGGCGCAGCACGTCAAGGTGGGCCATGACCGCGTCAAAGGCCAGGGTTTCCGCGTTGTCGAACAGGCGGCTGTCGACGGAATCGCGACGGGCCTGCGCCTGGTCAACGCGGTTGTAGGTGGCCAGACCGTCCCAAATGGTCTCGGTCAACACGGCCGAAGCTTCCCCCCGGCTGTACCAGGTATCTTCCGTGCCGTTTCTGCGGGTGGCGTCATCATGCCAGAACTCGACGCCGAAGCCGCCGCGCAGGTCAATGCGCGGGAACCAGCCGGAGCGGGCGCGTTTGATGTCGAATTCGGACGCGATGCGGTTTTCCTGGAACGCCTTGATAACCGGATGGTTATTGAGCGTCAGCAAAACCGTGTCGCGCAGTGTGCCGTCGCCAGGGGCGGCGGGCAGTTGGCTGACCGGCCCCGCGCCGGGAGCGGCCGAAACGGAGCCGGGGGTGGCGCCGTTCTGGTAGGCCAAGGCCACGCCACCGTCAAAGCCGAGATCTTTCTTGATCCTGGCCATTTCTTCCGGCGTGGCGGCGGGAATGCCCGCGGGGGAAATCTCAGCGGCGCCGGCCGAAGGGAATAGAGAGGTCAGCAGGCCGGACAGGACAAATAAACACACGGCCGAGAAAATAATACGATAACGAATTCTACTTTTAACCATGGGCGGTACCTCCTCAAAAAAACAGTGTTTGCCGAAGCTCTCTTCTGAAGCGGGGCTAGCTAGACCCTGCCTGGGTAGAAACCAAAAGGGCATACTATCTTCCTTATGCGCCTTTAAGCATCCTTCGTGAGCTTAGCGGAAAAAGATTGCGGCGGATCAACGCCGTCTTGGTCTCAAATTCAGCTGAGAACCCGCTTGCTGACTGAGATCATTCGCCTATTAGCCGTTGTATAAAAAAGTGTAAAAACAGGGACGCTCTATACGCTGCCTTTTTTTATAACGCAATACGCGTAGTCTCTCAAGCGAATTAATTTTTCCTCCCAACAAGAAAACATCCTGGCTTTATTTGTTTTTTTATAGGGGAAGGGGATTCGGGGAGGGGGCTCTTCTGTAACAAATTGTATTTGGCTATTTTTCCCGCGTTTGGCTGAAAAGAAGACTTTCCACACGACTGAAAAAAATCTGTCGCCCTTTTTCTCCCTCTTCCATTGCCGCCAGTATAAGCGTAAAGACAAGGAAAGAAGCCGCCGACAACGCGTGATTGTTCTCCGGTCCCTTAACTAGGCGCATTCACCGGACATTTTCCGGTTTTTACAAAAAATAAACGGGTGGAAACTTTATGTCCACATTGACTGAAGCTGAAGAGCAAGCATCTGATGTAATAGATGAAAAAGAAAAAACAGCATTCAGGGTGCTGAGCACCATAAGCGTGGCGCACTGCCTGAACGACACGACCCAGTCGCTGTTGATCGCCATCTACCCCATGCTGCGGGACAATTTCGAACTGTCCTTTTTGCAGGTGGGCTTTCTCTCGTTCACCTATCAGATGTGCGCCTCGGTCCTGCAACCCCTGATCGGCCGCTACACGGACAAGCGCCCCCTGCCGTACTCCCTGCCGGTGGGCATGTCCTCAACCCTGGTCGGCCTGCTGATTATGGCCTTCGCGGCAAACTATTTCTGGCTTCTGATCGGCTCGGCCATGGTGGGCATCGGCTCCGCCGTGTTCCATCCGGAATCGTCCCGCGTGGCGCACAAGGCTTCGGCGGGACGCTATGGTCTGGCGCAGTCGATCTTCCAGGTCGGAGGCAACGCGGGCGCGGCCATTGGACCCCTGCTGGCCATCTTCGTCGCCAACCACGGCCAGATCAGCCTGACCTATTTCGCGTTTTTGCCCTTCCTCGCCATTATCACCTTGTTTTTCATCAGCCGCTGGAGCGTGCGCCAGGCCATCGCCAAGGCCAAGGCTCGGGCGGCCAAGGCCGTCGACCTGCCGCGGTCGACCATCATGCGCGCCCTGGGTTTCCTGCTTCTGCTCATGTTCTCGAAACAGGTGTACACCATGAGCATCTCCACCTTCTTCATCTTCTACCTGCAGGAAAAATTCGACGTGTCCATGGAAGCCGCTCAGATGTACCTTTTCCTCTTCCTGGGCGCGACGGCCCTGGGCACCTTCGCCGGCGGCCCGATCGGCGACCGCTTCGGCCGTAAGTGGGTAATCTGGCTGTCCATTCTCGGGGCCGCGCCGTTCGCTCTGGCCCTGCCCTATGCCGGCTTGTTCTCCACGGCGGTGCTGGCGATCATCATCGGCTTCATCATGGCTTCCTCGTTTTCCGCCATCCTGGTTTTCGCGCAGGAACTTATGCCCGGACACGTGGGCACGATTGCCGGCCTGTTTTTCGGCCTGTCCTTCGGCCTTGGCGGCATCGGTTCGGCCGTTCTTGGCGCGGTGGCCGACGGCCATGGCCTGACGTTTGTTTATCAGATATGCTCATTCCTGCCGTTGCTCGGCCTGTTGACCATATTTCTGCCGAGCGAGAAAAAAATACGCCAAATGCGCTGAACCTGTCCTCGCGATCGCACGTTTTTGCGCTGAACGTTTTGCAAAGGAGCCCAGCATGACCGCCAAAGTGTTTTTCGCCAATATCCGTTCGCGCAGCCAAACGGAAAATACCTTTCACAAGCTGGAAAAGTTGTGCCGCGCGCTCGATCTGCCGGGCCTCCTGAAAGGGTGTCGCTATACGGCCATCAAGCTGCATTTCGGTGAACGCGGCAATGACACGCATATCCGCCCCCCGCACGTGCGGCCGGTGGTGGACGCCGTGCGCGCCGCCGGCAGCCGCCCCTTTCTCACCGACACCAATACCCTGTATTCCGGCTCGCGCAAAAATGCGCCCGATCACCTGGAAACCGCCATCGCACATGGCTTTGTCCATTCCGTGGTCAATGCTCCTGTGATTATCGCCGATGGCCTGACCGGGACCAGCGCGCGCGAAGTTCCCATCAACCTGAAGCACTTC
>JAVBVM010000147.1:0-7027 GCA_031554295.1 Desulfovibrionaceae bacterium
ACCTTGTCGCCGGTATTGACGAAAATGGGCACCTGGATGACCAGGCCGGTTTCCAGGGTGGCGGGTTTGGTGACGTTGGAAACCGTGTCGCCGCGCGCCCCCGGGTCGGTTTGGGTGACTTCAAGAACCAGGGAAACCGGCAGCTCAAGGCCCAGGGGCTTACCGTTCCACAAAAGGACGTAGCACTGCTGGCCGTCTTTCAGAAAATCCGACATGCCGCCGGTGCTTTCCGCGGTCATGTGGATCTGTTCGTAGCTGCTCAGGTCCATAAGCACCAGATCCGTGCCTTCGTGATACAGAAATTGCATTTCCCGGCTTTCCAGGTCAGGCCGGCCGACCTTTTCGCCGGAACGGAAGGTGATGTCCTGCAGGCGGCCGGTCAGGATGTTGCGCAGCTTGGTGCGCACCATGGCCCCGCCTTTTCCCGGCTTGAAGTGCTGGTAATCGACAATTTCATAAGGCGTGCCGTCGATTTCGACCTTGAGGCCTTTGCGAAAATCCGTGGTTGAATACATGAATCCTCCATATCTGACAGAAAAATTTCGCCCGGGCGCGGGAAGGGAAAAAGTTCCGCTTCCGGTTCTTGTTTTTTACAGCCGCTTTGCGTAGAAAACGGGTGGCGATTGACGCCGGACAGAACCTTTTCCCTCAGCCCTTGCGGCTTGTCAAGCTAAACAGAACTTAGGCAGTGAGTCAGTTTAGCGCCATATAAGGAGGGTGGGGTCCGGGTTTCGCTGTGCGCATCAGAACATGCACAAGCTTCGCACGGGGCGAACCCGACACGGCATCACGCCAAAAAGACCTATCGCCAGAGGCAGAATGGACAGAATCCTTACCCTTGAAGCCACGGCTTACACGCTCGAACAGGTGCGGGCCTTTCCCGGCTCCCTGCCCCAGCTCGCGCTGGCCGGGCGCTCCAATGTCGGAAAGTCCTCGTTGATTAACGCGCTGGGCGACTCGAAAAAGCTCGCGAAAACCAGCGCCACGCCGGGCAAAACACGTAGCGTCAACTTCTACTCGGTGGAGCCGGACGGCTTCTATCTGGTGGACTTGCCTGGTTATGGCTATGCCCGCTCCAGCAAGGAAGAGCGACGCAAGTGGTCGGCCGTAATCGAAGGCTACCTTGCCAGTTCACCCTATCTAAAAGCCCTGGCCGTGCTCCTGGATTGCCGGCTCACCCCGCAGGAGCTGGACCTGAACCTGGTGGCCTTTGCCTCCCAGTCCTCCATCCCTCTGGTGGCGGTGCTGACCAAGGCGGACAAATGCGGAGCGCGCGAACAGGCGGCCCGGCAGGCGGAATGGGCCCGGCTTCTTCCCGGCAATACCGCGCCGCTGCTTTTCTCCTCAAAAACCGGCAAAGGGCTTGGGGCGCTGTGGAAAGCGCTGGCCGAAGCGGCCGGCGTGCGTGACGGGCACGTCGCTCCGTGAGCGAGCCTGAGCCCGAAACTTCCTTTCGTCACAGATCTGCCGACTCGGCGGCCAAGCGTTCTTTCAGGCGGTGCGGCCAGTGGAACCATATCAGTCGCGCCATGGCGAGTAGGAAAAAAATCGCGTTCGGGAACCAGGCCGCCCAGAAAGGGGACATAACGCCGTGCGAGCCCAGCGTGGGGCTGAGCGACATCATCAGAAAAAGAAAAAAGGTGATAACCAGACCAATGGCCATGCACAAGTAAATATTATCGCGCCAAGTGATCACCGCCACCGCCACCAGGGCCAGCACCATGAGCGATGCGGCCACGCTCAGTTTCATATGCCAGGCCGTACGCAGGCTTTCCACATTGGAGCCGGTGGCGCGCTGCGTCTCAATGACCTTGCCAAGATCCCAGAGAGGCAGAGTCATATTGTTGATTGACGTGTCATACCATTCGAAGCTTTGGGCGGAAACCCGCAGGGGCAACGTCATCTCTTGTATGGGGAGGCGTCGATATTCAGTCGTGGAATATTCCACCACACCGCGAATTATCCATTCTCCGGGCTGGGCCTGCACGATTTCCTCCGCCCAAATGATTTCCGCAATATTCGAACCCTCGCCCGCCCGATAAGCGGTAAAGCCGCGCCCGGTCCCCCTCTGTGGAGACAGGCTATCGATGCGCACCTTGTAAATGCCATCCTCAAACCACAAATTGGTGATTTGTCTGTTGCTGGTCACGCCTTTTTGCACGTCTTCCGTCCAGAAACGGCGAGCATTGCGTTCCGCGTACACCCCAAGCGACTGGGAAAAGAAAAACTGAGCCAGGCCGCAGATGAAGCCGCAGCAAAGCAGAATGAAGGCAATTCGCGCAAAGGAAATGCCGCCCGCCTGGAGGGCGACCAACTCCCGTGAGCGGGCCATGATGCACAGTTGGGCCAGCGTCGCTAGCAAAAAACATGACGGGAGCACCTGAGCCGCGATCATGGGAATTTTCATCAGATAATACCACAAGATATATTGGATTCCGATGTCGGATGCGATAAAGTTGTCGATCCGATCGAAAAGATCCGCAAGCACATAGATGCCCGAGGCAATGATCAGGGCGACGAGGACATACAGAAGGCCCTGTATGAATACGTATCGAAAAAGAAGCCTCATGCCGCCCTGCGTTTTTTGCGGAGTCGAAAAATAAAACGCCAGCGGGAAAGCGCGCTGTAAAGCGTCCGTTCCCGGGCGGCCTGGCGCAGGCCAATCAGCGCCGCAAGGAGAAAGAGCGCGTTCGGCGCCCACATGGCCGGCACCGCGGGCAGCGCCCGGGACTGGGCCAGGCTCATGGAGAAGGAAAGCAGGGAATAATAGGCCATAAACATCACCAGGGCGAGAACAATGCCCATTTGGCGCCGCATTCCCTCAAAACTGCACGCCAGAGGCATGGCGAACAGGCCAAGCACCAGGCAGGCCGCGGGAAAAACCCAGCGTTTCTGCAGTTCGACCTCGGCCTTTCCCAAAAAAGTCACGCTGTACTTCGTTTCGTCCGCTCTCCCCTCTCTTTTGATAGCCCGTAATTGTTCCATATTCATCTCTTTGGGCCGCACTTCGCCCAAATCCAACCCTTTGAACAATAAACTCAAATTGAGCCGGACAACGTATTCGTCGAAACCCAGAGTGGAGATTTCCTGTTCCCGCGCCTGGTAGATGTTTCCGTCGCGCAGGCGGAACAACAGCTCGCCGCGCGCCTCGTCGGTGGCAATGGAGCCGGAGGGGGCGACAATGGTCAGGGTGGTCTTGGGGTCGCTTCTGTCTTCGACAAACACTTGATAGAGCGTGCTGCCGTCCGCGGCGACCTGGCGCGCGAACAGCGTCAAATTCGGTATGGTCTGGTTGAAAACGCCCGGCTGGACAATAATCTTGGCGCGGGTGCTGGCTATTTCCATCAAAGTACTGCGAAATTTGGCCATGCCCCAGGGAGTGCCATACAGCGAAACGAACAGGGTGCCCACGGCGCACAGGAGGCAAAACAACGCCGGGGCGAACAGCATTTGGTACAGGCTTACCCCGCCGGCTTTCAGGGCGATCAGTTCGCGGTCCGTGCTCATGCGCAGGAAGGTGAGAAAAACGCTGATCATGCAGGAAATCGGCACCACCAGCATTAAAAACAACGGCGACAGGTAGACGAAAAGCAGAAAGACGTCCGGCAGGCTCAGCTCCAGGCCAAAAAATATTTCACGCAGTTGCACGCCCCGACCCATGAGCATGATGGACAACAGGCCGAGCAGGCACAGGGTGAACACATGCGTGAATTCGCCGAACAGGCGCCGCTGAAGCAGAGATGTTCCCGGTATATGCAGACAAAAACCCCTTAGTCGTCGCCGTCTTAATCGCTTAATGAACCATTCGCCGGATCGTTTTCCGGCGCGGACAGCAGACGCTCAAGCGCCGCGCAATCAAGCGGGCTGAGATTATAGCGGCTGCCCGTCTCATCCAGAAGAGCCGACAAGGAACGTTCCGGATAAGCGGCGCGCTCTTCCGTCAGATAGGCGAAGGCGCGGCGTACCGCCTCACCATGCGGAATAATGGTGGACATATCTTTCTTACCGAACCTCGGGCGCATTGCGGAAAAAAATATACTCCATGAATCCACGCCTTGCAACTTTTCCCCGCCTGCGATACTTCCATGAAGCTCGTATTGCCCGCCATCCAAAGGATTCACAGTGTCTGACCTCGCCATTGCCGTGATTCTCGGCCTTGTTGAAGGAATCACCGAGTTTCTGCCTATTTCCTCAACAGGCCATTTGATTATTGCCGGCGAGCTTCTCGGCTTTACCGGCGCCAAAGCCGCCACTTTTGAAATTTGCATCCAGTTGGGCGCGATCCTGGCCGTGCTGGTCATTTATGCGCGACGTTTTCTCGGGTTGATTCGACCTCAGCCCGGAGTCGCTTTCGCGGGCAAGCGCGGAATTTTTTTACTATTTCTGACTTTTCTCCCCGTTGCGGTGGTGGGCCTTTGCGCCAACCGGCTGATCAAGGCCCATTTGTTCAATTCACTGACAGTCTGCATTGCCCTGGTTGTCGGCGCAATCTGTATTTTTTTCATCGAACGTCGAGCAAACCAGCCCACAGTGTATTCCCTGGACGAACTCACGCCCGCCAAAGCCCTTGGCGTGGGCCTGTTCCAGTGCCTGGCCCTGTGGCCCGGATTTTCGCGCTCAGCCGCTACCATTATGGGCGGCATGATCCTGGGTCTGCAGCGGAAAACCGCCGCCGAGTATTCCTTCGTCGCCGCCGTGCCCGTCATGTTCGCCGCCACGGGGTATGAGTTGCTCTCCAACATGGGAGGCATGGGCCGCGCGGATATCCCCTTCTTTGCCCTTGGCTTCGCTATTTCCTTCATCGCCGCGTTCATCGCCGTCAAGGCATTCATCGGTCTGCTCGGCCGCATAAACTTGCGGCCGTTCGCCATGTATCGAATTCTTCTCGCGGTGCTCGTTTATTTCTATCTGGTGAAATAAGCGTTGCCGACATGATGCGTGAACATGCCTTTTAGTCCGCCCCCCATAAAAAGACTTGCCAAAGGGGAAAGAGTCCGGTAAAGAAGCCATTCTCCGCCGCTTGAGCCGCAAGGCTTCGGGCGCAGACGGCGAGGTAGCTCAGATGGTTAGAGCATGCGGCTCATATCCGCAGTGTCGGGGGTTCAATTCCCTCCCTCGCTACCAAATTTAGTCCTGAACAGGACAAAAAGCCGGAACCCGACTTCGGATTCCGGCTTTTTCATTTCCGTAGCGCGCGGCAACTGCTTTTATTGTGCGGCGTTTCAGCGGCGCAACCAACTTGAGAGCCCGGCGCAACTTCTTGTGGAAACCCTTTTTTTGCGGCATAGCCTTGAAAAAGAGGTTTCGTTATTATGTCCGTCAACTTAACCCAGTCCAACGCGCCGGAGCGCGTTCCCTATTTCCGCGTCTGGTGGGATTTGTTCCGGCCGCACACCATCACCGCCTCGTTCGTGCCTACCTTTATCGGCACCGCCTACGCGCTGGCCCAAACCGGTTTCGCCGCGCTGCGGCCGGATCGCTTTCTGGCCTTTTTCTTTACCATCCTGCTGCTGCAGACCGCCGCCAATCTGTTCAACGAATACTACGACTATGCCCGGGGGCTCGATACTAAAGAATCCTGGGGCATAGGCGGCGCCATCGTGCATGAGCGCCTTTCCGCGAAAACGGTCAAGCGCACCGCCCTGCTTTCCGGCGCGGCCGCTTGTCTGCTCGGCCTGTATTTATGCGCCTCGACCTCCTGGCTGCTCCTGCCCGTGGGGGCTGTCTGCGGCCTGGCCACCTATCTTTATACCGGCGGACCGCGCCCCATAGCTTATATGCCATTCGGCGAACTGGTCGCGGGCGGCATTATGGGCTGCGTGGGCATCAACACCGCCTTTTTTCTCCAGACGGGCGCGGTGACCGCCGGATCCATCCTGGTGTCCATTCCGGCCACCATCCTGATCGGTGTCATTCTAAGCGCCAATAACATCAGGGATATGGACAATGACCGCGCCAGCGGCCGCCGGACCTTGGTAATCCTGCTCGGTCGCGGGAACAGCGTGTTTTATCTGGTTGCGGCCAATGCCCTGGCGTTTATCTGGATTGGCTGTTTGGCGGCCGCCGGCCTCGTTTCCGCTTGGGCCCTCCTGGGCCTGTTTGGCATTATCCCCGCATGGCGAAGCATCAAGTTGTTCGCGCGCCACCACGAGCCGAAAGATCTGATGCCAGCCATGAAATGCGCCGCCCAGGCCAATACCGTAACCGGACTCTTGTTTTCCCTGGGCATGTTGCTCGGCATTTTTTAAGTGGGCGGGGGACAGCGTGCAAAAAGCGGGAGTTTCATGGAAACTCCCGCTGGAACATTCACGCTTGCAACCCCCTCCTTCAGGGCGAGGGCAAGCCGAGAAACTATGAAAACAGCTTACGCCGGTGCGGATTCCCCGCCGTAGCGCACGGAAAGAAGCTCATAGTGGATTTTGCCGCGCGGCGCGTCCACCACAATTTCGTCCCCTTCCTCTTTGCCGAGCAAGGCTTTGCCCACCGGCGAATGAATGGAGATGCTGCCTTTATTGTAGTCGGCTTCATCCGGCCCAAGCAAGATGAACTCCTTACATTCGCCGGAATCCGCATCCTCAATGCGCACCGTGGCGCCAAAGGCCACGCGTGAACCGGACAGATCCGCAAGATCCACGATTTTCAGATGGGCTATACGCGTTTCAAGGTAACTAATGCGGGCT
Organism: Desulfovibrionaceae bacterium; assembly: GCA_031554295.1. GTDB lineage: Bacteria > Desulfobacterota > Desulfovibrionia > Desulfovibrionales > Desulfovibrionaceae > JAVBVM01. Next base: position 6,681 of record JAVBVM010000147.1, read on the forward strand.
TCCAGCATGCTTTGCCGTTCGCGGGCCGCTTCATAGCCGGCGTTTTCGCGCAGGTCGCCTTCTTCACGCGCGTCCCGGATCGCCTGGATGATCTCCGGACGTTCCTGCCGCAGGGTTTCAAGTTCTTTTCGTAACTGTTCGTATCCGGACCGTGAAATGGGAATGGTTGGCATATCTTCCTCCAAAATGTAATCGCGGCCGGGTGTAAGGGGGTTCCCGAAAGAACCCCGAAGAGGGCCGGCGGATGCCTGTCATTTTATGCTATGGGTTTGCCCCGCGCCGAGGGTACAGCCCGCTTCAGCTTTTCAAAGCATAGCGCCGCATCACGGGTGACCGGGACGCGGCAA
>JAVBVM010000170.1:0-8745 GCA_031554295.1 Desulfovibrionaceae bacterium
ATGAAGTGGCCATGTCCTATCTGGGACAAAAAATCCTGTACGCCCAAATGAACGCCCGCCCTGACGTCCACGCCGAGCGCGTTTTCGCGCCCTGCGCCGAAGCGGGGGCGCTGCTGCGCGAACATAAAGCGCCGCTGGCTACCTTGGAATCCGGCACTCCGCTGAAAGATCTGCATGCGCTCGCTTTCAGCCTGACGCATGAGCTATGTTACACCAACGTGCTGTATATGCTGGATCTGGCGGGCATTCCCGCGCGTACGGCCGAGCGTTGGGCGCACTCCGACGATCTCGACGCCTGGCCGCTGGTGATTGCCGGCGGCGGCTGCACCCTGGCCGCCGAGCCGATGGCTCCGTTCTTCGATCTCATGGCCTTGGGCGACGGCGAGGTGATCCTGCCGGAACTGGCGGATCTGCTCATCCAGTGTCGGAAGGAAAAAGCCGGCCGCGCCGCATTCATCGACAGGGCACGCCGCATTTCCGGCGTCTATGTGCCGGAGTTCTTCCAGCCGGATGAAAATGCTATTCCCCGCCCGCTCTTGCCGGACTATACGCGCGTGCAGCGCCGCATCGCCCTGGATCTCGACGCCGCGCCCTATCCGGTGGCCCAGGTCATTCCTTTCGGCGCGGTGCACAACCGGCTGGCCCTGGAAATCGCGCGCGGCTGCACACGCGGCTGCCGCTTCTGCCAGGCCGGCATGACATACCGCCCGGCGCGCGAGCGCGACAACGGAACGCTCACGCGCCTGTTGAATGAGTGCCTGACAGCCACAGGTTTTGACGACGTTTCGTTTCTCTCCTTGAGCACCGGCGATTTTTCCAGCCTGAAATCGCTCTTCCTGCGGACTGTCGACCGCTGCGCCGCCGACCAGATCAGCGTGTCCCTGCCCTCCCTGCGCGTGGGCTCGATTGATGACGGAATCATGGCCCGTATGGCCGGCATCCGCCGCACCGGCGCCACCCTCGCGCCCGAGGCCGGCAGCCAGCGTCTGCGCGACGTAATCAACAAGGGCGTGACCGAAGAAGATTTGCTGCTGCATGTGCAGAAGCTTTTTGAGCACGGCTGGCAGCAGGTGAGACTCTATTTCATGATCGGCCTGCCCACGGAAACCCAGGAAGATCTCGACGCCATTGTGGACCTGTGCCGCAAGGCACGCGACGCCGCCGGGCCGGGAGTGCGCCGTTTGCAGGTGACCGCCGCCATCTCGCCCTTTGTGCCCAAACCGCACACCCCATTCCAATGGGAACGCCAACTGTCCCTTGAGGAGATCGCCGAGCGCGTCAGTTACCTGCGCGACGCCTTTTCCCGAGTGAAGGCTGTGACCATGCGCTGGCACGACCCGAAAACCAGTCGGCTGGAGGGCGTCTTTTCCCGGCCGGATCGCCGCCTGGCCGATGTGGTGGAATGCGCGTATAAAGCCGGCCAGATCTTCACCAGTTGGAACGAGCATTTCAAGCTCGAACCCTGGCTCGACTGCCTGAAAGCCTGCGGCCTCTCGCCCGAGGAGTACACCAAAGAGCGCGATCCCAACGCGCCCCTTCCCTGGGATCACCTGGAGGCCGGCCTTTCCCGCGCCTTCCTCCTCCGCGAGCGCGAACGCGCCCTGGCCGGGAAAATCACCGACGATTGCCGCTATGCCGCCTGCAACCTGTGCGGGGCCTGCGACCTGAAAAACTCCCCTTCCCTGCTCGCCCCCGCCGGCCAGCCCATAGCGAACCGCACCAATCTGCCGCAACGCGATCAGGAAGCGCATAGCCCGCCTCGTGACGAAAACGGCCGCGTCCTGCGCCGGGAACCGGAAAATGTCCCGCCGCGCCTGGCCCAGGAACTCACGGTCAAAGCCGGACATTTCCGCATCTGGTACTCCAAGGAGGACCGGGCCGCTTTCTTGAGCCAATTGGAGCTCCAGCCATTGTTCGAGCGCGCCCTGCGCCGCGCCGGCGTTGCCCTGACTTTTTCCCAGGGCTTCCACCCCCTGCAGCTGATCACCTTCGGCCGTGCCCTGCCCGTGGGCGTCTCCAGCCAGGCCGAGTGGCTGGCGGCCTTCCTGCGCGTGCCCATGTCCGCCGGGAGCCTGCAAAAGGCCATTGGCCCGGCGATCCTCCCCGGTATCCGCATCCTTTCCGTGGAACCGCTGCCGCTTTCCAGGCGTTGTCCACAGTCACAGTCCGAAGTGTTCACCCTGCGCTATGCTGTCGAGCCGGAACGCCTGCCCGCTTTTCTCGCGGCCTGGGAAGCCTTCAAAGCCGCGCCGCGCTTTCTCCACAGCCGGACCACCAAGTCGGGGGAAAAGGAAAGTGATATCCGGCCGCTATTTACCGACATCCGCATTGAGCCGGACCATTCCCTCACGCTGACTTTTGACTGGTCCCAGGTTTATGTTTCGCCGCTGGTTCTGGCGCGCGCCGTCACGCCGGATGCGGGCATCGAGGAAATTGATTTGTGTAAAACCCGCCAGATTTTTTAAGGATTCACGCAATGAACGCCAAACATTCCTGGCAGATTGTCGAAATACTCCCGTCCGAGGAAGTCGCCCGGCGCCACACGCGTTTGCGCGCGGAACTGGCGCGCAGGGCGCCGGAAGCCTCCGGCCTTTTTGTTTTTTCGCGCCTGAACATCTACTATTTGACTGGCACCCTGGCTAACGGCCTGTTCTGGCTGCCACTTGAAGGCGAACCCGTGCTCATGGTGCGCAAAAGCCTTGAGCGCGCCCCCCTGGAAAGTCCGCTGCGCCATATCGTGCCGTATACCTCGTATGCGAATGTCCCCGGCATCCTTGCGGATCTCGGTTCGCCCCTGGGCCCGGTCGCGGCCGCCGAAATGATGAACCTGCCCTGGGGCATGGGTCTGAATTTCACGCAACGCATGCCTTCTTTGCGCATCCTGCCGGGCGATGCGGCCATCAATTATTGCCGCAGCATAAAAAGCCCGTGGGAACTGGAAAAGATGCGCCTGTGCGGCAGCCGCCACGCCCGAGTGCTGGAAGAGGAACTGCCGCACCGTATCCGGCCTGGCATGACCGAGCATGAAATCGCCCGAATCGCCTGGGAACTGGCCCTGGCCGCCGGCCACTCCGGAGTGATGCGCATGGCCGCCTACGGCGAGGAGGGAAGTCTCCTCCACGCCAGCGCGGGCGAAAGCGGCAATTACCCCACCCACTATAACGGCCCGATCGGCGCGGTGGGCGTTCATCCCTCCCAGACAGGCATGGGCTATGCCGGCACGGTCTGGAAGTCCAGCCAGATTTTATGCCTGGATATGGGATTCAACCTTGAGGGGTATAACTCGGACGCCACGCGCACCTTCTGGTCCGGCCGGCCCGGCTCGGCTCCGGACGAGGTTTGCCGCGCCCACGACGCCTGCGTTGAGTTGTATCTGAAAATTGAGGCCATGTTGAAGCCCGGCACGCTGCCGGAAGCGATCTGGGACGAATCCCTCGCTTTTATGAAAGCGGCCGGCCAGAGCGAGGGGTTCATGGGCCTTGGCGGCAACAAGGTGCCCTTTGTCGGACACGGCATCGGCCTGAACGTGGATGAGCAGCCCGTGGCCGCCGCTCGGTTCGGCCAGCCGCTGGAAGAAGGGATGGTGATGGCGCTTGAACCCAAAATCGGCCTGCCCGGCCTGGGCATGGTGGGGGTTGAAAACACGATCGAAATCACCGCCGCGGGCGGCAGGAGCCTCTCCGGCGGGCAACTGGAACTATGCTTTATCGATCTGTAAGTAAACTGCAAGAGATGATGTAACGACGCTTTATCACCGCTCATTTTTTCTTGTAAAGCTTTTCGTTGTGCGTTAGGTTCTGTTAAATTACCCTTACTCCGTAAATTCTGGAGCGTTTGCAGTGACGAAAGAGCGTGCCGCGCCTGTTGATGCGCTCGCCAAATCCTTGGCTGAAGAGCCCTTTTTCACGCTCACCCCTTTGGGCGGGCTTGGGGAAATCGGCCTGAACTGCCAGATGTGGAACACTCCCGGCTCACTGGTCGTGGTCGACTGCGGCCTGATGTTCCCGGAAGACTACCACCTGGGCGTGGATGTGGTGATTCCGCGCTTCGACGCCATCGTGCAGAACCGGGATCGCCTGCAAGGCATTGTGCTCACGCACGGCCACGAGGACCATATTGGCGCCCTGCCCTGGCTGGTGCCACAGATCAGCGCGCCCATCTATGGTTCGCCCCTGACTCTGGCTCTGGTCGACCACAAGCTGCGCGAACGCAACCTGCTCGATCGCGTCACGCTTATTCCCGTTTCTCCGGAAAAACCGTTAAAGCTCGGGGATATGAAGTTCCGCTTCTTTCCCGTGTCGCACTCCATTGTGGATGGCCTGGCCCTGGCCGTGGAAACCCCGGTGGGCAAGGTGGTGCACACCGGCGATTTTAAAATTGACCCCTCGCCAATCATCGGTCCGGCCACCGATCTGGCGCAATTCCGCTCCTTTGCGGGGCGAGATGGGGTGCGGCTTTTGCTGTCCGACTCCACCAACGTGGAAACGCCGGGCCGCTCGCGCATTGAGCGCGAGGTGGTGGAATCGTTCGAGCGAATTTTCCGGGACGCGCCGGGCCGGATTATCGTCACGCTGTTCTCCAGCAATATCCAGCGTATCCATGAAGTGTTCAGCACGGCGCGGCAATTCGGCCGCAAGGTGGTGGTAAGCGGACGGAGCCTTGGCAACAACATTGAAATAGCCCGCAACCTGGGCTTTCTGCCGCCGGACGCCGTGCCGTTGTCTGATTCCTCAAGCCTGGCTGAACTGCCGGACAATCAGACCGTGCTGCTGCTCACCGGTTCGCAGGGCGAGCCGCTTTCGGCCCTGGCGCGCATTACCTCGGGCGCGCACCGCCAACTTTCCATCCATAAGGGCGACACGGTGCTCATGTCCTCGCGCTTTATTCCGGGCAACGCACGCGCCATCTGGAAAATAATCAACCAGCTTTTCCGCCTGGGAGCCGAGGTACTGTACGACTCATCCGCCGCCATCCACGCCTCGGGGCACGGCTACCGCGACGAACTGGCCGCTATGATCAAGGCGGTCAAACCGGCCTTTTTCATGCCTATTCATGGCGAATACCGGCACCTGGTAAAGCACGCCCGCCTCGCCCGGGAATGCGGCGTTGCGCCTGAACGCGCCTTGGTTTTGGAAAACGGGCAGCCGGTCACATTATTCAAACAGGGGATACGCCTGGAAGAGCCGGTGGCGGCCGAATCCATCCTGGTCGACGGCAAGGGGGTGGGGGATGTTGGGCAATCCCTGCTCAGAGAGCGCCAGATTCTGGGCGATGAAGGCATCGTTATTGTCCTGCTGACCGTTGACGCGGACACGCGCGAGGTTCTGTACGGACCGGAAATGATTTCCCGGGGCTTTGTCTTTGAGCCACAACTCAGCCACGTGCTGGAGGACTCCAAATGCCTGGTGCTTGATGTGCTTGAAGAAATGCGATCCGCTGATATTGAGCGTTTGCAGGATAAAATACGCTCGTCGCTGCGTCGCTTCTTCCGCACGGTGCTGGAGCGCGATCCTCTGGTCGTGCCGGTTATTTCACAACTGAATGCATGGTAAGCGTTGCAACAGCCCACGCCTGACGAGGAGGAGGTCATGCGGATATCGCGCGTCGCTTTCAAAGAACAGACTTTTTACGCGGCAATGCAAGGCGACGAGTTTCATTGCCTGCTCCCTCCGCCCGGCGTTCCCGAGGTGCTGCCCCGGGAAAGGGTGGAAATTCTGCCCGTGGTCGCGCCAACCAAAATTATCTGCGTCGGGCTGAACTACCGCAAGCACGCGGAGGAGGAAAAACTGCCCATTCCGCCCTCTCCCATGTTTTTTCTGAAGCCGCCCAGCGCAATCATCGGGTCCGGACAAAGCATTCAGTTGCCGCCGGGTGTGGGCAGCGTATATTACGGAGGCGAGCTTGCCCTGGTCATCGGCCGCACGGCCTCACGCGTCAAGCCGCGCGACGTGCCGCACCACCTTTTCGGTTATACCTGTGCCAATGATGTAGTCGCGCGCGATCGTCAGCTTCTTGATCCCACCTTCAGCTGCTGCCGGGGCTATGATACGTTCTGCCCGGTCGGTCCCTGGATCGAAACGGATATCGGCAGCCTGTCCGGTTTAACCATCCGCACAAAGATCAATGGGGAAATACGGCAGCGGGGATCGACCTCTGACATGATTTCCAATCCCTTCGAACTCATCAGCTCAATTTCGCAGATCATGACCCTCTACGCCGGCGACCTGATATTGACCGGAACGCCGGAAGGCATAGGCCCCCTGTCGCCCGGCGACAACGTACAAGTGGAGATTGACAGGATTGGGGTTTTGAGCAATCCGGTGGAGGAATTGGGCGCGAACGGGTCAGCGCGGCTCCGTTCAGGGTTGAGCGAAACCACCCTCCAATAAAACAGCCACGATCCGATGCCAAAAACTTTATTCATCGCGGAAAAGCCTTCGGTGGCGCGGGAAATCGCCCGTCTTCTCAAGGCAGAGCCGCGCGGCCGGCGTGGTTTCCTGGAGGGACCGGACTGCCTGATCAGCTGGGCGGTGGGGCACCTGGTGGGCATTGCCGAGCCGGAGGAGCACGACCCGATCTGGGCCGGGCGCTGGAATTTGAAAAGCCTGCCCATTCTGCCCAGGCGCTTCAAGCTGGCCGTGTTGCCCAAGACGGCGGATCAGTTCGAACTGCTGCGCGAACTCATGCAGCGCGACGATGTGAGCGATCTGGTCAATGCCACGGACGCCGGCCGCGAAGGCGAGCTGATTTTCCGACGCATCTACCTGCTGGCGGGCTGCGAAAAGCCCGTGCGGCGTCTCTGGGCCAACGACATGACCGAGGAAGGGCTGCGCAAAAGCCTCAACCGCCTAATGCCGGACGCGGAAAAACGCAACCTGGGCCTGGCCGCTTTTGCCCGGGCCGAGGCCGACTGGCTGGTGGGCATGAACTTTTCCCGCCTGTTCACCCTGAAGGCCGGCTCGCTCCTTTCCGTGGGCCGGGTGCAAACCCCCGTTCTGCGCATGCTGAGCGACCGGCGCGCGGACATCGCCGACTTCGTGCCGAAAGATTACTGGATCGTCGAAGGCAAGTTCGCGCCGGCCAAGGATAACTCATCCGAATTCACCGCCGAATGGCGCAGACCGCCGGAATACACGGAAAATCGCCTGGCCGCGGAGCCCGAAGCGGCCGAGATTATCGCCGCCTGCGCGAACGCGCCCGCCCGGGTGGACAGCGTGGAAAAGAAGCCCGGCACGACCAAACCGCCGCTGCCTTATGACCTGACCACCCTCCAGCGCGAGGCCAACGACCGCTTCGGCTTTTCCGCCAAGGAAACGCTCGATCTGGCCCAGAACCTCTACGAGAGCCGCAAGCTGATCACCTACCCGCGCACGGACTCACGCCACCTGACAGCCGAACTGTTCGCGGACATCCTGAAGCACCTGCGGGCCGTCCACCATATGCTGCCCCAGGAAACGGCCGCCGCCGCCGAACGCATCAAGGCCGTGCATAATGGCGCGAAAAATACTTTCGCCTGCGTGGATGACAAAAAGGTGACCGACCACCACGCCATCATCCCGACCGCCGTTGTGGCGAAGCCTGAGGCTTTGCCGCAACGGGAGCGCGATCTCTACGACTTGATCTGCCGCCGTTTTGTGGTCGCCTTCAGCCCGTCCGCCAGCTTTTCCTCCACCACTGCGGCCATTGCCGTGAACGACCAGCGCTTTGTCGCCAAAGGCAAAGTTTTCCAAGACCGGGGCTGGCTCACGCTTGAACCCTGGCGATCCGATGCTGATACGCCCCTCCCCGCCCTACGCAAAGGCGAAATACTTTCCACGCTGTCCATCGCCCCCTCTAAGCGCAAGACCAAAGCGCCACAGCATTTTACCGACGCCACCCTGCTCGCGGCCATGGAAACGGCGGGCAGCCTGGTGGAAGACGATGAGCTGCGCCTGGCCATGAAGGAACGCGGCCTGGGCACACCGGCCACGCGCGCTCAGATTATCGAGGTGCTGCTCCAGCGCGGTTATATCCAGAAGGATGGAAAAAAGCTGATTGCCACAGACAACGGCATGCAGGCGGCCGAGTTGGTGGCGGCGTTGCTGCCGGATCTTTCCTCGCCCGAACTCACCGGCCGCTGGGAGAAAAAGCTCAAGGACATGGAAGCCGGAAACTTTTCCTATCCTGAATTTCTGATGGAAATCCGCACCTTTGTGGAGCAAGGCATCCTGGGTCTGAAAAACCGCAATATCGATGCTCTGCTTGATGCGGCGGCCGCGCGCCATGCCCGCCCGTTGGACGGGAATTGTCCGTTCTGCGGCGGCAAGGTGACCGCATCCGATCAGGGGTGGCGCTGCGAACACCACGCCGGCGGCGGCAAAAAGGCCCCTTGCCCGTTCCGGTTGCCGGCAAGCTTCAACAATGCTCCCCTGACCGAGGAACTGACCCGCCAGCTGTTAGAAGCCGGGCGCACCCGGCCGCTCGATTTCATTTCCAGGCAGGGCAAACCCTACAGCGCGGCTCTGGTCTTGCGCAACGGCAGGATCGCCCTTGCTTTCGCCGATTGATTGAGGTGGCCGTGGCAATCGTTTCCCCGCCCTCCCCCTTTCCAAGCGCCGCCCCTTTGGCCGGCGGCTCCCTGATCGCCGGAATTGACGACGCCGGGCGCGGCTGCGGGGCCGGCCGGGTAGTCGCGGCAGCCTTTATATTTTCTCCCTAAACGGATCTTTCCGCCCTGGCTGGATTACACGACTCCAAGCAGTGCAC
>JAVBVM010000027.1:0-15298 GCA_031554295.1 Desulfovibrionaceae bacterium
CGAGCGGATGCCCCTGGGGTTGCCCGGCGCGACGATAATCCCCTGATGGCGGATGGCCAGGTTGACCAGGGTGAGCTTCAGCCCCGGCGCGTATTTTTCCAGGAAGGGGAAATTGAAGTCTTCCGTGTCCGGGTCGAACAGATGCGAGCCGGCCATGTGGCAGGCGCGGTTGAGCAGAGCGGAAAAGCCGCCCATGCTGCCGGCATGCGTCGAGACCAGGCCGAAGGCCGGTTCGTGCGCCATCATCTCGTCCGCCAGCAGGTCCAGCAGATTGTCGTGGCTGCCCACGCAGACCAGCAGCTCGTCCAGGGCCTGTTCCGGCACGGTGAGGCGGGCGTTGACCACGGTATTTTCCGCGATGCCCTCGCTGGCGGCCGGAACGCGCAGCACCGCCTGCCCGCGCGACAGGGTAGTGATATTGCCCGCCCCGCGCGGCAGGGGCGTGCCCACCAGTCGGTCGCCCACCCGGCCGACGGCCAGGCGGACGAATTCGTCAAAGCCCAGGCGCGAGGGCAGGGCGCGCGTCAGGGTGACGGGCGCCATGGTCTCGGCCGGTTTAGGCAGATGCGCCAGCCAGCGGATCACCGGGGCGATCAGCTCTTCGAAGCAGACGGCCGCGCTGACTGGATAGCCCGGCGCGCCGGCGGCCAGCTTGCCCCGGCACACGGCCAGAATGGACGGCTTGCCGGGCATGGCCGCGATGCCGTGCACCAGAATTTTCCCTTCCCTCTCAAAGGTGGCGCGGGTGAAGTCCTTGCTGCCGGCCGAGGAGCCGGCGCAGAAGATCACTATGTGCGCGTCGCTTTCCAGGGCCTCGACCAGGGCCTGGCGCAGGGCCTCGGGCTTGTCGGAAACCGGCGGAACGCGTTCGGCCAGGCAGCCGAGCTGCCTGGCCTGGGCGGCCAGCATCTGGGAATTCGACTCCACCACCTGCCCCGGGCCGGGATCGGGCCGCTTGGTGAAGTCCAGCACTTCGTCGCCGGTCGGGACAATGCGCACGCGCACCCGCTCCCACACCAGCGCTTCCCATATGCCGCCGGTGAGCAGCGCGCCCGCGTCGTAGGGCGCGCAGAGGTGGTTGCGCGGGAAGAGCAGCTCGGTGGCCACAATGTCTTCGCCAATGCGACGCACATGGTGCCAGGGGAAGACCGGGGCCTCGATGCTCACCCGACCCTCGCCGACCTCGACCACGTGCTCGATCATGACCACGGCGTCGAAGTCGGACGGCATCGCATTGCCGGTGTTTACCGGCAGGTAGTCCTTTTCCCGCTCCAGCAGGATCGGTTGCCCTTCGCGCGCGCCAAAGGTCGCGGCCGCGCGCACGGCAATGCCGTCCATGGCCGCGCTGTGGAAGGTGGGCGAGGAAAGGCGCGCATGCACCGGCGCGGCCAATACCCGGCCGGAGCATTCCTGCGAGGGGACCAGTTCCGTGCCGATCAACGCGCCGCGGTCCAGCGCGCCGATCACCTCGGCCACGGCCTCGGCGATGGGCCGGGTCATCAGGTAGATATTCCGCTTGGGAGAAGACATGCTACCTCCGGATGATCCGCGAGGGCGGGCGTTGCCTAGCGGCTGACGCCCGCTCCGCTGAAGGTGGCCATTTTATTGAATACCTGCGCGGCGCTGTGAACCAGGTACAGAGCCAGGGCCGCTCCCGTGCCTTCGCCCAGGCGCAGGCCGAGATCCAGCAGCGGACGCATGCCCATGCGCTGCAACAATTCCTTGTGGGCCTTTTCCGCCGAGGCGTGGCTGAACAAGCAATAGTCGGCCGCCTTGGGTTCGATGCCGACCGCCGCGAGATAGGCGGCGGTGGAGATGAAGCCGTCCACCATGACTATCTGCCGTTGCCGCGCCCCGCCCAGGATCAGGCCGGCCAGGCAGGCGATCTCAAAGCCGCCCAGGGCCGCCAGGATGGAAAAGGCGTCGCCCGAAGCCGCCGCGTCTTTGTTCGCGGTCAGGGCGGCTTTGATCACGGCGGCCTTGTGTGCCACGCCGCCCTTGTCCAGGCCGGCGCCCGGGCCGGTCATGGCTTCCGGCTCCAGCCCCAGGTAGGCGCAGTACAGCGCGGTCGAGGCCGTGGTGTTGCCGATGCCCAGTTCGCCCGTGCCCACGCTGCGGCAGCCGGCGGCGGCCGCTTCTTCCGCCAGGCGCGCGCCCAGCAGCAAAGCCGCTTCGCACTGTTGCGCGCTCATGGCCGGGCCTTTGGCGATATTGGCGCTGCCCTGGGCGATCTTCGCCCGGATCAGCCGGGGGTGGGGCTCGAAATCCGGCCCCAGGCAGGCGGCGTCCACCACAAACAGCTCGACGCCCGTTGTTTCACATAAAACATTTATCCCGGCACCGTTATTGAGGAAGTTATGGACCATCTGCCGCGTCACTTCCTGCGGGTAGGGGCTCACGCCCTCGGCCACCACGCCGTGATCCGCAGCCACCGTGTAAATACGGGCGGGGTAGCCTTCAATCGGCGTTTTTCCGCCCTGGATGGAGTACAGATGGGCGGCCAGTTCCTCCAGGCGGCCCAGGCTGCCCACCGGCTTGGTCAAATCATCCAGGTGCGCCTGGGCCGGGACAAGCAGCGCCTTGTCGACCGGGGCGATATTCGAAGTCAGGGCGGCAATGGAAGCGGGGAGAGTGGTCTTCATGCAAGAGTCCTTTTTGATGAAGGTGAGTGGATATAGGAATAAATTATCAGGCCGGCGCCGCAGATAATCATCGGCAGGCACAGCAGTTGGCCGGTGGTCAGCCAGCCGAAGGCAATGAAGCCCAGGTGGGCGTCGGGTTCGCGGAAAAACTCCACAATAAAGCGGGCTGTCCCATAGCCGAGCGCGAACACGCCGCTGACCGCGCCGGCCGGCCGCTTGCGCGATGAGAAAACCCAGACCAGGGCGAACAGCAGCAGCCCCTCCAGGCAAGCCTCGTACAATTGCGAGGGGTGGCGGGGCTGCGGGCCGCCGCCCGGAAAGATTATCCCCAGCGGCGAATCGGTCGGCCGGCCGAACAGCTCGCCGTTGATGAAATTGCCGATCCGGCCGAAAAACAGGCCCGGCGGCACCAGCGGGGCGGCCGTATCGACCGTTTCCCAGAAGCCGTGTCTGGTCCGGCGGGCGGCGAAGCACAAAGCGATCAGTACGCCGGCCAGCCCGCCGTGGAACGACATGCCGCCCGACCACAGCTTGAAAATATCCAGTGGAGCGGCGAGGTAGGCGTCCAGGTCGTAGAAAAACACGTAGCCAAGCCGCGCCCCCGCGATCACGCCGATAGCGCTGAATGTCAGCAGATCATCGACCTGCCGCGCGGTCCAGCCGCTGCCCTTCCTGCCCGCGCGCCAACGGCCCAGAATCCAGGCCGCAAGAAAACCCAGCACGTACATCAGGCCGTACCAACGCACTTTGAACGGCCCCAACGCCACAGCCACGGGATCAATATGAGGATAAGGAATCATCAACGCTCCACATTTAACCATAATGCCCCACCGTGGCGGCGCTGTAAAGGCGTGCCTCCGGCGGCCAAGGGGCCGCGGGCCCCTTGGAAACCCCATATAGGGGGAGTGTTTTTTTATTTGCGCCCCCGCCGCCCGGACGTTGAGTCTCTTAGTTGAGCGTGGAAACGCGTGTTTCCTTAAGAGGGCGGCGGCCTGGGAAGCCGGAGGGCGGAACGCCGGATCGGAGCCGTACAGGGGCTTGCCTTTTCCGGGAACGCAAGCCTTTGGCAAAACGTGCGAACGGATGATAAAATAAATGGGTTCCAAGGGGCCGCGGCCCCTTGCCGCCGGAGGACCGCCTTTCTCTTGTGCGCCGGCGTCATTCATGGCAACGTAACGCGCTGAAGCAAGCGAGGAAATTCTGATGGAAACGCGGATCTACGAAGCCCGGCGCGAGCGGCTGCGGGCGTTGATGCGGGAGAAAGGTCTGGACGCCCTGCTGGTGTCGCATGCGGCGAACCGCTTTTATTTGTCGGGTTTTGAGCTGCACGACGTGCAGATGAACGAGAGCGCGGGCCGGCTGATCGTGACCGCTTCGGGCAAGGACTGGTTGTGCACGGATTCGCGTTATCTGGACGCGGCCCGGCGGCTGTGGGAGCCGGAGCGGGTTTTTATTTATCAGGGTGAGGCTTCGGAACGGATCAACGAATTGGTGAAAAAGGAGATCTCCGGTTGCCTGGGCTTTGAGGCGCGAGCCGTGACGTTGGAGTTTTACGGGAAGTTTTCGCCGGGTTTGCGCTTGGAGCGGGCGGACGGCCTGGTGGAGGAACTGCGCGCGATTAAGGATGCGGAGGAGATTGCCGCCATTGAAGTGGCGGCGGCGCTCAACCACGCCCTGATGGAAAAGACGCCGGGCTTTTTGCGGCCGGGGCGGAGCGAGAGCGAGATTGCCTGGGACATCGAGCGCTTTTTCCGGGAAAACGGGGCGAGCGAACTGGCTTTCCCGAGCATTGTGGCGGTGGGGCCGAACGCGGCCCTGCCGCATTATGAACCGGCGGGAATCAAGGTTGCGGAGAATTGCCCGGTGTTGATCGACGTGGGCTGCCGCTGCCAGCGCTATTGTTCGGATCAGACGCGCACCTTCTGGGTCGGGGACCGGCCAAGCGGGGAATTCGCACGGACGCTGGAGCGCGTGAAAGAGGCGCAGCGCCGAGCAATCGCGGCGCTCCGGCCTGGACTGACGGTGGCCGATGCCTACCGGACGGCGCGAAAATATTTCGAGGTCGAGGGCGTCGCCGAATTTTTCACGCACGGTCTGGGGCACGGCGTGGGGCTCGAGACGCACGAGGCGCCCAGCCTGAACCCGCGCAGCGCGACCGCGCTCAAGCCGGGCATGGTGGTCACGGTGGAGCCGGGCCTGTATTACCCGGAATGGGGCGGGGCGCGCTGGGAATACATGGCGCTGATCACGCCGGATGGGGCGAGGGTGCTCTGATGACCGTCATTTATTGCGCGCTCGTCTTTCTCGTCTGCCTGCTGACGCGTTTAGCGGGACCGGGTTCCGGACTGATTTCCGGCCATGCGCTTTTGTGCCGGGAACAGCTGCGCAGCCGGCGCAAGCTGCCGATCCGCCTGCCTGACTTGTTTTCTCTTGAGGAGGCCGAACAATATGGCCCGCCCGGCTGGGCCATCGCGCTGGCTCTGTTCCCGGACGGCCTGGCCCTGCGGCGTCCGCAATGGCTTCTGGCCCTGCTGGACGCGGCTCTGGCCGTGGGATTGTATATCGGAATGCTGTGCCTGGCCTTGCCGCCCGCGGCCGCGTTTGCCGCGGCCGTCTGGGTAAGCCTCGCCCCTCTGGCCGCGCGCCCGGATGAGGGGAGCGGGCGGAGCTTGGGGCCGGATAATCCGGCCCTGCCCGGCTATGAAGCGCCGACGGGCCTGGTGGCCCTGCTGGCGGCCGGGGTGGTGCTGCCCGCCTGCGCCGCGTCCGTATACGGACTGTGGTGGCCCTGGGTTATCGCCCTGTTTGCCGGTTTCGTCCTCCTGTTCACCTCTTTCCAGGTTTTGCCCTGCCTGCTTTTGGGGCTGGTCGCGGCCGCGTTGTTCACCGGCTTCTGGGAGCTGGCAGTGCTGCCGCCGTTGTTGATTGCTATCGGAATAGCGGTGAGCGCGGGCCTGTATGTCCGCCTGGCCCGCGCCCGGTACGCGCTTTTGCGCTCCATGCGCGGCTCGGCCCCAAAAGAGACGAAACGGGTGGGGCGGCTGGCGGGCAAGCCGAATCCGCGCGGCATTGTCCTGTTTTGCCTGGATCGGGCGGATTTGGCAGCGGCCCTGGCCGTGCTGGCCTTTCCGTTCCCCGGAGTGCTCCTGCCGCTGGCCGTATTCGGGGCTGTGTGCGGGGTTGCGGCCATCTGCCTGGATGTTTTAGGAATTTTTCAGCGCTTGAGCCGCGATTTGCGCGGCTGCTCCCTGATCGGCACCCTGCCGTGCCTGGCCGCGCTGTGGGCCGTGCCGTTCGCCTGGGCCTTCTGGCTGGCCCTGATCCTGACATTGGCCGCCTGTTGCCGGGGCGCGCTATATCTCGCCGCCCGGTCGGCCGAGCGTATCGAGGCCGGGGAGCCGGAGCGGGTTGCCGACCTGGCCCGACGCCTCGGCGCGCGCGAGGCCATGTACGCGGCTGTTGCCGAAACACATCCGGAACTCCTTCTTGTCCTGCCTTCTCAATTGGCGGATGAAGTGGCCTGGCGCTGCCGGACCCGGGTGTGCTGGGGCGGCCACGCCGGGGCGCTTGCCGGCTCGGGCGCCGGCCCAAATGTCGGGCTGAGAGATATTTTTCCGCGCCCGAACAAGCCGTTGCCGGAACTCTGCCGCGAGCTCGGAATAAGCCACGTGCTGGTGGACATGGAATTGTGGGGCGAGGCGCCGACGGAATATTTGGCCATGCCGTTGCTGGCCATGGGCGGGCTGCGCTTGTACGCGGCCCCGCCGGAACCGCTCGCGCCGGATGTGCTCCTGCCGGAAGTCCTAGAGGATCCGGAAGCCGAGGATGCGGCGTTTTCCGCCATGGACGCGCCCGAGCCGGAAGCGGCGGCGGAAGCGCGGGTCGATGAATTGCCCGAAGCGCCGGACCGGACCGGGGATGATCCGTTATACGGTCACGTGGAAGTAGCGCCCCATGCCGACGGTGAAGAGGATCTGCCCGTAGAGGGTGTGCTCGATCAAGACCGGCCATAGGCTGCGGCGGTCCGGCGGTCCGGCGGCGAGATAGCGCGTCGTGAAGACGATGCCGGCCAGGAACGTGGCCGCCATGGCGAAAAAGCCCGTGTAAAAAACGTGCAGCCAGGAGAACAGGGCGATATTGAGCAGGGCCAGCCAGCGCTCGCTTGGGAACAGCCCGGCGTACGCCTCGAAAAAGTACAGCCGGTAGATGATTTCCTGCGGCAGCGCGGACAGCGGCGGGTACAGGATCATGATCGCCAGCCAGAAGGCCGGCCGTTCGCGCGCCAGGAAAAAGGCCGAGTCAGGCGACAGCGTATATACCATGATGACGCAGGCCGCGGCCATGATCGGCGCGCGCAGGCATATGCCCCGCCACCAGCCGGGCTGCGGCGGGCTGAAGGCGACCCTCCACACCGCGCCCCAGCGGACGCGGCCGACCCGGAAATACAGGCGGATAAGCACGTAGGCCAGGGCGGCGATCAAGACGGGCCGCTTGGGCAGCGTGCCGGGCGCCAGAAAAAAGAGCAGCGGCACGCCGAAAAACAGCAGGCACAACTCCAGGGCCGCGCGCATGCGCGCCCTTCCGTCCGGTTCTTGACAGCGGGCGGCTTGTCCGGCAGGGTTGCAATGCGGCGGATTGTCCGGATGAAAAAGCAAACCACCCGCGTCATTCGGGCTTTGAGGCGGTGTTTCGGCCGGGGTGTTCCGGCTGGATTCGGCTCTCTGGCATGAATTTTGCTTTTTTCTCCGCGCGGCCCGCATCAGGCGAAATGCTCTTCTTTCAGAACGGCTTCCGCCTTGACGCGATCCAGTAGTTCCGCCAGCACGGGTTTGACGTTCTCGCGGATGTCCCCGGCGACGATGAGGATAAGCACGTCCTCGCCGGGCTTAAGCACGCCGCCGCGCGCGTCGGCCATAATGCGGAAGATGCCGGGCCGGGAGGAGAGTTCGTTGCAGATGGCTTTGATGCGATCCATATCGGGCGTGATTTTGACCGAGGTCACGGGCGTGCGGTCCTTGCGCGACCAGCCCCGCACCACGCCGTTGTGGACGAGCATCATGCCCACGTTGTCGGTGAAGCCGGGCTCCTGCTTGAGCGTGGCGATCATGTGTGAAATGTCCATATAGCCTCCTAGAGATTTAAGAATTATGCCCCAACTATCCGCCCTGATCGGCAAATTGCCCGTTGTGCAGGATGCCCGCATGGAAGCGTCGGGCATCGCCCTGTGGGCCTGCTGGCAGGGCACCGCGGACCCGGCCGTGGGCCAGGCCATGCAGGATTATGGCGGCATGCGCCTGGCGGAGGATTCCGGCCAGGACCTCTGGTTTTTTTTCACCTCGGACGTCCTGCTGGCCATGGCCCGCCTGGAAACCTGGGGCAAATTCAACAGCCAGGATTTGGCGCTCCAGGCCATTCCCGCCCGCGTGCGCATCGGGCAGGGCAGCCGCGACATCACGCTCAAGCTCGATTCCGCCCTGGCCCAGCAGACGATAGCCCCGGAAAAGGGCGTCCGCGTGCTGGTGCATCCGCGCATCATCGAGGAAATCGTCGGCGTGCCGGGCCTGACCTTCCCGCCCGCGCCGGAAGTGCCGGGAGCCGCGCGCCTGGGCTGGCTCGGCATTGTGGCGGACGCGCGCATGCCGTTGCAGCCGTTCCTGTCCTGGTTCTTCCTCCTGAAGCCGCTCGGCAATCCCCTGGATAAGGGGTTCCAGACCGGCTGGCGGGAGTTCTTCGGCGAGATAGAGAATATACTCCAACGCCATAAACTCAAGTACATTTTGAGCGACAATTTCCTGATCTTCCCGCTGGACTCGCTGCGCATGATGCGCGATTGGTGCCGCGAACTGCTGCAACTGATCGGCCAGCTTAGGGAAGAGCGTCCGGAACATTACTGGCCCTGCGTTTCCGCTGTGGTCGAGCGCAAGAAGCTGAACTTCAACAATGAGCTTCCGAAAAAGATCCCGCTGGACTGGGACCAGCTGGTGCCGGATTTGCCGTACATGTCCTTCCGTAGCGGCTATCTGCTGGGCGAGGGGTTTCAGGTTTACGACGCCGGGCTTTCCGCCGGCGAGAGCACCCTTGAGGACTGGTGCACGGCCGGCCTGGTCAGCGCCGACGCGCGCAAGCGCGGCATGCTCCCGGTCACGCTGGCTTCGCGCGTGATCCGCGGGGCGTTCGGCCACTGCTTTTACTGCGGCATGCGCAACCATCAACCGATCCAGTGCCCGACGAAAAATTTTGAAACGCTCACCCCCAGCGCCTGGCGGGATTTGGCCGTTCTGGATTTCGACGGCATGAACCAGGGCCTGCGCGCCGTGGAGGCGGGCGTGCGCGCTTCGGACATGGAGTTCCTGGAGCAGGCCCCCAAGCTCGAGGGGCAGGGCGGCATTGTTCTGAGAGCCATGTTTGAAATCAACTCGAACGTGCAGTACCGCATGACCCGCCGGATCTGGCTGTCACGCGGGCGCGAGTATCCGCGCGGCCTGGACGAGATGATGCAGAAGGACGACAGCCCGGTCTGGGACGTGCTCGATCATCTGCGCAGCACGGAACTGCACGCGCAGGAAAAGGAAACCAACGCCCTGATCGCGCGCTACCCGCGCGACTACCGGCCGCGCAGCCTGTCCGGCTTCATCGCGCTGGAGCGGGGCGATCCGGCCCGCGCCTACCAGCAGTGGAAGGAAACGCAGAGCTACTGCGCCACGCCTCTGCAACAGGGTTTTCACGTCATGCTTCAGGCCCGGGCTCAGGAAGTCCTGGGCCGCTATCAGCAGGCCGGCGATCTCTACACGGAAGTCCTGCGGCTGTGCCCCCTGTGGCATAACGCCGCCTATCGCCGGGCGGTCTGCCTGGTCAAGCAGGGCTTCGCCGAACAGGCCGGCTCGCGCTTTCTCCAGCTGATCGATCTGGAACCGAGCATGTTCAACCGCATCCTGATCGATCCGGAGATGGAGCGCGGGGCCCTGCATATGCTTTCGGCCCTGCACGACCCCTGGTCTGAGGCGGAACAGCGTCTGGAGGACGACCGGCGCCGCCTGGCCGGCCTGCGTACCGATCTGGCCGCCTGGTTCCCCGAGGACTCCGAATTCGCCAAGCAGACCAACGAACGGATCGAAAGGCTGCTGCAACTGTCCGAAGTCAGAAACTACGTGCCGTTCCAGGCCATTATCCAGGGCCGGCAATCGCTGGAAAAAGAGATCCAGACCCAGATCAACCAGGACGCGCGTGAGCTGAAAAACCGCTTCACCGCCTACATGAACCGGCTGAAATACATCCGGGACGAGGCGGCCTGGTTCCCCTTTCCGAGCATCCTGATCGAATTCAACAAAGCCTATAACAAGGCCGCGGCCAACCTGAACTGGGCGCTGACCAACCAGTTCATCACGCCCGAAGCCTTCAAGCAGGCCAACCTGCTGGCCGAAAGCGAGGCCGAGCGCATCCAGTCCCTGGAAAGGCGGTTGAAGTTCCTGCGCATCGTGCGCGACTTCACCCTGTTTGTCCTGATCCTGGGGCGGACCTTTTTGTGGATGGAAATCGTCTTTCTGGTGCTTGTCCTGGTGGTCATGCCCCTGGGCACTTATTACGGCGAGAAAATGGGCCTGTCCTGGCTGGCCGCTTTTGCCGGGGCCAACAAATGGCAGGTGCAGAAAGTCGTGCTTTTTGTCTTGAGCATGGGCGCCTTGGCTTTTTCCACTCTGCGCACCCTGATGGTGTTTGAAAAAAAGCGGAATAAGCTGTTCGAAAAGGCTCAAGGCAAAGAAAAGAAGAAGTGAACGAAAAACTCGGCGTTTCCTAAACGGCCGCTCTTGCGCCGGGCGATGAAAAGGCGCTATGTTCCGGGCACGGCAATTTCCGCCGGACGTCCGTTTTTGCGAGGAGCACATGCAGCCAAGCATTCTTGTCACGGGCGGGGCCGGTTTCATCGGATCCTGCTATGTGCGCGCCGCGCGGCGCGCGGGCCGTTTCCGGGTGATCACCCTGGACAAGCTCACCTATTCCGGCAATCTGGCCAACCTTGACGAATTACGGGACGACCCGGACCATCTGTTCGTGCGCGGCGATATCGGCGACCGGGAATTGGCGCGCGCCCTGCTGGCGGAGCACAAGCCCGCGGCCGTGGTCAACTTCGCGGCCGAAAGCCATGTGGACCGCTCCATTCACGATCCGCAGCCCTTCATCAGCACCAACGTGGAGGGCACCTGCGCCCTGCTGGCCGAGGTCTCGGCCTGGCATCGGAGTCTGCCGGAGGCCGAGCGCGCCGCCTTCCGCTTCCTGCATGTCTCCACCGACGAAGTGTACGGTTCGCTCAACCCTGACGATCCGCCCTTCACCGAACGCACTCCCTACGCGCCCAACAGTCCCTATTCGGCCAGCAAGGCGGCCTCCGATCATTTTGTCCGGGCCTTTCATCATACCTATGGCCTGCCCACGCTGATCACCAATTGTTCGAACAATTACGGGCCGTTCCAGTTTCCGGAAAAGCTCATTCCGCTGATGATCCTGAACGCCCTCCAGCGCAAGCCCCTGCCGGTGTACGGCAAGGGCGAGAATGTCCGGGACTGGCTGCATGTGGAGGACCACTGCGCGGCCGTCAGCCTGGCGCTGGAAAGGGGCGCGCCGGGCGAGACCTATGTGATCGGCGGCCGGGCCGAACGCAGGAATATCGACATCGTGCGCGCCATCTGCGCCGCGCTGGAGGCCGAGGCTCCCCACCCGGACGGGCCGTACGAAAGCCTGATCCGCTTTGTGGCGGACCGGCCCGGCCACGACCTGCGCTATGCCGTCGACTGCGCGCGCATTGAGCGCGAATTGGGCTGGAAACAGGCCCACACCTTCGAGCGGGGGCTGCGGGACACGGTGCGCTGGTATATCGCCAACCCGGAATGGGTGGCCCGGATCCACAGCGGCGAATACCGAAACTGGCTTGAAACCAACTATACGAGGCGGGGCTGACTATGCGGAAACCGCAATGGAAAGGCATTCTGCTGGCCGGCGGCTCGGGCACGCGGCTTTATCCGCTGACGCGCAGCGTGAGCAAGCAGCTCATGCCCATCTACGACAAGCCGATGGTCTATTATCCGCTCTCCGTGCTGCTGCTGGCCGGCATCACCGAAATCGCGATTATCTCCACGCCCAAGCACCTGCCCTTGTTCGAGGAACTGCTGGGCAGCGGCCGCCAGTGGGGCTGTTCCTTCACCTACGTCGAACAGCCCAAGCCCGAGGGCATTGCCCAAGCCTTCCTGCTGACCGAGAACTTCATCAAGGACAGCAACGTCTGCCTGGTGCTGGGCGACAACATCTTTTTCGGCAATGAGCTTGAGGGCCGGCTGAACAGCGCGCTTTCCCGCCCGACCGGCGCCACGGTCTTCGCCTATCACGTCAGCGACCCCGAACGTTACGGCGTGGTCGAGTTCGACGCGGGCATGAAGGCGCTCAGCATCGAGGAAAAGCCCGCCAAGCCGCGTTCCAACTACGCGGTCACCGGCCTCTACTTCTATGATGCGGATATTGCGAACGTCGCGCGCTCCCTGAAGCCTTCGGCCCGGGGCGAGCTGGAGATCACGGACGTGAACAACGCGTATCTGAAGCGCGGCGAATTGCGCGTTGAGCGCATGGGCCGGGGCATGGCCTGGCTGGACACGGGCACGCCCGATGCATTGCTCGCCGCCGCCAGTTTTGTCCAGGCGGTGGAAACCCGTCAGGGCCTGAAAATCGCCTGCCTGGAGGAAATCGCCTGGCGCAAGGGCTACATCAGTGCCGAGCAATTGCGCGCCTTGGCCCGCGAACTGGGAAAAACCGACTATGGCGCGTATCTGCTGGATCTCGCCGAACCCTCCCCAACCATTTGAGCATGCAATGGACGTAGTCACCACCAATATTGAGGGCGTACTGCTGATTAAGCCCCGCGTATTTCGCGACGAACGCGGCTTTTTCGTCGAAACCTTTCAGACGCGCCGCTACGCCGAGGCGGGCATAACCCTGCCTTTTGTGCAGGACAATCGCTCCCGCTCCCGCCGGGGCACCTTGCGCGGTCTGCATTTTCAGCTCAAGCGCCCGCAGGGTAAGCTGGTGCACGCCAGCGCCGGCCGGGTCTTCGACGTGGTGGTGGATATTCGCCCCAAGTCGCCCAGTTTCGGGGACTGGTTCGGGGTGGTGCTGGACGAGGAAAAGCAGCACCAGCTCTGGGTGCCGCCCGGTCTGGCCCATGGCTTTTGCGTGCTTTCCGAAAGCGCGGATTTCAACTATAAATGCACCGACTACTACGCGCCGGGCGATGAGGGCGGCATTCTCTGGAATGACCCGGATCTGGCCATCGAATGGCCCCTGTCTGATCCGCTGCTCGCCAATCCGGCGCTCACCGAGCCCGTTATTTCGGAAAAAGACGCGCGCTGGCCATTGTTCAAGGACATTTCCTGGTAACCCCTTTTTCTGACAAGGATTGTATGATTATCACCCGTTTTCCCCCCAGTCCGACCGGTCACCTGCACATTGGCGGCGCGCGCACGGGCCTGTTCAACTGGCTGCTGGCCCGGCAGGCCGGCGGCAAGTTCTATCTGCGCATTGAAGATACCGACACCGAGCGTTCGCTTCAGGAATACACCGATTCCATCCTGGCCAGCATGCACTGGCTGGGTCTGGACTGGGACGGCGAAATCCTCTACCAGAGCCGCCGTTTCGACCTGTATAACAGCTACATCGATCGCATGCTGGATAGCGGCCACGCCTACTGGTGCTCCTGCACGCCCGAGGAAGTGGAAGCCATGCGCGAAAAAGCCCGCGCCACCGGCGACAAGCCCCGCTACGACGGCCGTTGCCGCGAGCGCGGCCTCGGCCCCGGCCCGGGCCGCGTGGTGCGCCTGAAAGCTCCCCTGAGCGGGGCCGTGGCCTTTGACGACCTGATCAAGGGTCTGATCAGCGTGGACGCTTCCGAGCTCGACGACATGGTTCTGCGCCGCAGCGACAACGCCCCCACCTATAACCTGGCTGTGGTGGTGGATGACCTGACCACCGGCGTCACCCACGTGCTGCGCGGCGACGACCACGTCGCCAACACCCCGAAGCAGATCCTCATCTACCAGGCCCTGGGCGAAAAGCTCCCGCTCTTCGGCCATGTGCCCATGATCCTCGGGCCGGACAAAAAGAAGCTCTCCAAGCGCCACGGCGCCCGCGCCGTGGTCGAATACCAGGATGACGGCTTTCTGCCCCAGGCCCTGAACAACTACCTGGTGCGCCTGGGCTGGTCCTGCGGCGACCAGGAAATCTTCTCCCTGGACGAGTTGATCGAAAAATTCTCCATCAAACACCTGAGCAGCTCGCCGGCCGCCTTTGACCCGGCCAAGCTGGAATGGGTCAACGCCCACTATATGCGCGCCGCCCCGCCCCGGGAACTGGCCCGTCTGACCGCGCCCTTCGCCGCCGCTCTCCTGAATGGCGCGACTCCGGACGAGGCTCGCCTGGAAATCCTGATACCCCTGTACACCGAGCGCGCCTCCACCCTCAAAGATCTGGCGCGGGCCATGCTGCCCCTGCTCCAGAACGCCGCCGCCCTCACCCGCGACCCGGCCGCCGCTCAAAAGTCTTTTACCCCGGCCGCCCTGGATCATCTGGCGAATCTGGCCGGCCCGCTGGAGCAGTCCGCCGCCTTTGACGCGCCGGCCCTGAATGATCTCCTGCACTCCTACCTCGAAGCCCACAGCCTGAAATTCGGCGCTATTGGCCCGGCCCTGCGCATTGCCCTGACCGGCGTGTCCGGCGGCCCCGGCCTGCCCGAAATCATGGCCTTCCTGGGGAAAGAGGAAACCCTGGCCCGCATCAAAAGCGCGCGGCAAGGGTAGGAAAAATACGCCTCCGGCGTCCGGGAGGGCAGCGCCCCCTCCGGATTCTCCCGCCGGGGGGATGCCCCCTGGACCCCACAATAGGGCGCCGCGCTTCGTTTGAGGCGCGGCGCTTGCTTTCCTGGGTTTTGTTGAATCCGGTAAGCCGGAAGCCTAAAGCCGCCCGGCCTGGAGTCACGACTCGTGACGCGGAAACGCCAGTTTCCTCCCGAAAGGCGGCGGATAAGGAATAAAACAACGCCTCCCCTGTCGGGGTTTCCAAAGGAGGTCGCCCCCCTTGGCCGCCGGAGGCATATTTTCTAACTCCCCGAGCTGATGTATATCTCCACTATGGTCACGTGCATCATGCATATAGACATGGACGCCTTTTTCGCGTCGGTCGAGCAGTTGGACAATCCGGACCTGCGCGGCAAACCGGTGATTGTGGGCTGGGACTCGGAGCGGGGCGTGGTGGCGGCGGCCTCGTACGAGGCGCGCCGTTTCGGGGTGCGTTCGGCCATGGCCATGGTCAAGGCCCGGCGCTTGTGCCCGGAGGGCATTGTGGTGCCTGGGCGGCGGGCGCGCTACTCGGAGTTGTCGCGCCGGATTATCGAAGCTTTGGCCGAGTTTTCGCCGCTGGTGGAGCCGGCGTCCATTGACGAGGCATATCTGGACGCCACCGGGGCCGAGGGTTTGTTCGGGCCGCCGGCGGTCATGGGCATGGCGGTCAAGGCGCGCATTCAGGAGGTCACGGGGGGCCTGACCTGTTCCGTGGGCGTGGCGCCGGTCAAGTTTCTGGCCAAGATTGTTTCGGACATCAAAAAGCCGAACGGCCTGTTTGTG
>JAVBVM010000152.1:0-22779 GCA_031554295.1 Desulfovibrionaceae bacterium
CTTTCGCCCTGCGCCTGACCCGCTTGCCGGTGAACACCGGCGCGGTGGCCGCCATGAACGTCGCCCTGAGTCAGGGCGACGCGCCTATCGCGGCCAAGCTCGACGATGACATCAAGGTGCCGCCGGAATGGCTGGCCCGCCTGCTCCGCCACTTTCAGGATCGCCCCTACGCCGGGGTGGTGGGCGCGAAAATCCTCGATGACACGCCTGAAGCCCATATCCAGTGCGGCCCCATGCTCCAGCCCCCCCTGTACACCGACAACGAGGGCGAGCCGGACCGGGGCCAGCACGACTATATTTCCCGCTGCCTGCATGTGCGCGGCTGCTGCTGCCTGTACCGGCGCGACGCCTTGAAGCGATGCGGCCCGCTGGATATCCGCTTTTCGCCCACCCAATTCGACGACCTGGACCACCATCTGCTTTTCGCCGCCGAGGGCTATGAAATCATTTACGACGGCACGGTGGCCATCCGGCACAAGCGCAATACCGGCTCTTACGTCACCCTGTCCTCGGGCGGCAATATCGCGGGCAACGGCGCAAAGCTGAACTACAAATGGGGGCCGGACACCATCGCCAACATGGAGCTGGCCTTAAGCCTGTCAGCCGAAGGCCGGATTCTCGGCGGCAAAACGAAAATGCGCGCCATGCCCGCGCCCACGCCTGAACCCATTCCGGCCTCCGTCCGGACGGCCCTGTGCGAGAACCGCCGCGCCATGGCCCCGGCGGCCGAAGCCTATTCCGGCATCGTGCGCCTCCATCTGGCCGGGAACCACATCAAGGCCGCTCTGCAAAGCGCCGACGCCGGCCTGGCCCTGAACCCGGCGAGCGCTGAACTACTCGCCCTGTTCGCCCGAATCGCCAAGGCCATGGGCCAGCACGAGCTGAGCGCCCGCGTGCTGCGCCGCGCGCATTCTCTGGGATACGAGGATTCTTGGCGGGAAGGCCCGCTTGTCCCGCCCCCCGCGCCCGCGCCGTGCCGGATCGAATCCGCCGCCGCCGGTCCCCTGGCTGGTTTGCGCATTCTGTTCGCCGCCGTGCCCGGCATGCCCGAGGATGTCAGCCGCACTTTGATCCCCGGCCTGGCGGCCCGCGCGGCCGAGCAAGGCGCGGCCGTGACGCTTTGGTCCGAACACACGGGGGACCGCCTGGCCGGACTGGCCGGCCGGGAATACGATGTGGCGCATATTTTCGGCCTGCACGAGGCCCACGCCTGCCTTGACCTGTGCAAGGCCGCGCCCGCGAAATATCTGGTTTTGAGCCCGCTCCTCCACGATCGGGGCCGCGCCCACTGGGCGGACGAAGCGCTGCCCCGCCTGTTTCTGGAAAATCTTTCCAAACCTGATCTGGAACCCATGCTGGCCCTGCTGGCCTCGAACGAACCCGTTTTCGGCCTGTCGCGCTCCATGACCGCGCCGGATCCCTATTCCGGCTTTCCGGATCTATGCCGGACCGCCCTGGAATGCGCCGACGTGGTCACAGTGGGAAGCCGGGCCGAGCGCGCGCTGATCGAACGCCTGGCCAGACCGGCCGGCCCGGCGCCCCTGCGCCCGGCCGCCTTTTTGCCCGGCCGGGGCGGCAAGGAGAGCGAACAGACCGCGAATTCCCCGGCCCGTATCATGAGCATCGGGCCGCTCTACCCGGCGGACAACCTACTGGCCCTGCTGCTGGCCGCGCGCATGGCCGGCATGCCGGCGCTGATCGTGGGGTCGCCCACTAACCCGCAGTATTATGACTTATGCGTCAGCATCGCCCCAAAAGGCTCGGTCTTTGTCGATTCCCTGGAGCCGGCCGAGTTGGCGCGCGAGATCGCCCAGTCGGCCGTCTACGCCCGGCCGAGCCTGGTCCAGGAATATCCGGACTATGCCCCGGCGGCGGCCCTGCTGGGCGTGCCGGTGCTGACCGCCCCCGGCCTGATGGCCGAAGAAGCGTTGAACGGACAGGCCGTGTCCGCCCCGCCGCTGGATATCAAAGCCCTGGCCTTGGCCCTGCGCAAGGCCGCCGCCCAAAAACAGGTCGAGCCGGCTGTCCGGGCGCTGCGCAACGCGGCCCGCGCCGCCGGGCCGGCCGCGGTATCCGCCCAGCTTGTCGACATTTACAGCCGGCTTGCCGGCGGAGCGGGGAAAAACGCATGAGCCAATCCATCAGCGCGGTGATTGTCAACCGCAACAACCTGAGCACCCTGCCCGCCTGCCTGGCCGCTTTGCGCGCCCTGCCCGAAGGCGGCGTCAGGGAAATCATCGTTGTGGACATGGCCTCCACGGACAAAAGCCGCGAATGGCTGGAAGCGCAAAGCGGCATCCTGCTTCTGCGCCTGGCCAAACACTCATGGCCGAGGGCCGCCAATATGGGGGCGCGCGCGGCCAGCGGCGACCGTATCCTGCTCCTGTCCGGGCATGTCGTGCCCGAAGGCGAAAACGGCTCGATTGTCTGGCTCAAGGAACTTTCCGCCTGCCTTGACCAGCGGCCGGATGCGGCCATTGCCGGCGGCCGGCTGATCACGCCTGTGGGCCGCATTCTCTCCGAGGGGCGCTCCTTTATTTCCGGCCTGGGCCTGTGCGCGGCCGTGAGCGATCCGCGCGCCACTCTGCCCGACGGCCCGGCCCGGCCCGAAAGCCTTGAGGTGGACGGGGCTGACGGCCGCCTTATGCTCTTTACCCGGGAAATTTTCGAGCAAAACAACGGTTTTGACGAAAGCTACCAGCCCTGCGGCACGGCGGACGACGACTTCTGCTTCGGCGCGCGGGCGGCCGGGCGCAGCGTGCTGGTCTGCCCGTCCGCGCGCGGCGTGTGCTACGAGCCGTTCGCCTTCCCCGGCATGAAGGCCGACCCGGAAGCGGCCGCCCCTCTGCTGAAGAGGGAACCGATCCGCGAGGGCATCACCCGCGAACACGCCCTGATTTGGGAAGAAAAATGGGGGATAAACCCGCTGTTCGTGGATCTTTCCGAGCTTCGCCGCATTTACGGCTCTACCCGAGTATGCTGGAAACTGAACGACGAACAGCGCTTCCGGCCGTCCGCCTGGCCGGCGTCGGTGGATTTGTGCATGGTCACGTGGAACAGCGTCGGGCATCTGGATCGCTGTCTGGAAAGCCTGGCGGCCACGAACTACCCGCCCCGCCTGCTTACCTTGTACGTCGTGGACAACGGCAGTACGGACGACACAGTGCGCCGGCTTGAAAGCTGGGCCGGCCGCCTGCCTTTTGCCCTGAAAATTCATTGCCTGCACGTGAACACGGGCGCCGTTCCCGCCATGAACCTGGCCATGGGCCTGGGTACGGGCGAAATCGTCGTGAAAATGGATGACGATATTCGCGTCCAGGCCGATTGGCTGACCCGCCTGACCGAACGCTTTCGCCAGCGCCCCTTCGCCGGCGTGGTGGGGGCGAAAATTCTCGACGACTCGCCCGAGCGGCGCATCCAGTGCGGCCCGATCAGTCAGCCCCCGTTCGAAAACCTGCAGGAAGGCCGGGCGGACGAAGGGCAGCTCGATCAGGTCGAGCGCTGCATGCACGTGCGCGGCTGCTGCTGCCTCTACCGGCGCGACGCGCTCAATCGCTGCGGCCCCCTCGACGTGCGTTTCGCCCCCTCCCAGTTTGACGACGTTGATCACCACGTCGCTTTCTGGCAGGCCGGCTACGAAGTCATTTACGACGGCGGTGTGACCATCTGGCACAAACTCAGCACCGGCGGCTTTCTCACGCGCTCGATGCTCGGCAGCGCCTCGGGCAACGTCGACAAGCTCTACGCCAAATGGTCAGCCCGGGCCTTCAGCGCCCTAGATATCGCGATCAACCGCTCGGCCGAAGGGCGCTTGCTGCCGCGCGATCCCCTGGCCGCGCTTCCTGTCCCGAACGGCCCCGGTCGGGCGGATTTTCCCCGCCGCCCCCATCATGCGGCCCAACGCGCGGCTCCCATCTGCCAGGCCCTGGGCGATCTGCTTGAGGACGCCCTGACGCAGATCGCGCGCCTGGGCGATCTGCATCTCTACCTCTGCCAGCAACACGAAAGCCGGGGGGAAACCGGCCTGGCCCTCAATATGGCGGATGCCGGCCTTGGCTTTTGCCCGACACACGCGCCCCTGCTGCGCGAATTTTCCGCGATCGCCCGCCAGATCGGCAACCGCGCCGTGGCCGAAGCCACCGCGCGGCGGGCCGCCAGCCTGGGGGCCGCGGCCGCCGAACAGCAGCCGCGCGTCATCCCCGCGCTGTCCACGCCTCAGGCCGCCGGCGCTTCGGATGGCCCCCTGGCCGGCAAACGCATCCTGATCGGCTGCGCGCCCGAAGCGGGCATCCTCGGTTCGGGCCGGGCCATGGTCCGCCAGTTCGCCAATGCCCTGCGCGCCGCCGGCGCCTTTGTCCAGGAATGGTCCGGCCAGGACAAGGACCTGGAAAGCCCGGGCGGGCGGCCCTATGATGTCGTCCATCTTTTCGGGCTTGAGCCCGCCTTCCGCACGGCCGAATATCTGCGCGCCGCCCGCGCCCTGAACCCGGCGGCCCGGGTCATCTTCTCCCCCCTGCTGGCGGATCGCGGCCGCGTTGAGTGGGCGCGCCAGGTTCTGCCGCGCCTGTTTCAAGAGGGCATGGCCGACCGCAGCCTTGAGGCCAAACTGGCCGCCCTGGCCAAGGGGCAGGATTTTTACGGCGTCAGCCGCGCCCCGGTCCTGGGCGAACCGTACTGGGGGCACCGCGAACTGCTCGCCGGCTGCCTCAACGCCGCCGACGTCATCACCTTTTCCGGCAAACCGGAGCAGGACGAACTGCGCCGTCTCAACGTCAAGGCCCCGCTTCTGCCGCTGCTGCCCATTCTGCTTCCCGCGCCGCTGGAAAAGAAAACGGACGCGCCCGCCCCGGATTTCGGCTCCGCGCCCTTTGCCCTGACCGCCGGCATTCTCGCGCCCGGCGATAATTTTCTGAATCTCTGCGTGGGTCTTCAGTCCGCCAACCTGCGTCTGCTGCACATCGGCCCCTGCCCGGACCCCGGCTACCTGGCCCTGATCCGCCGCCTGGCCCCGCGCGCGCAATTCTTCCCCAATGCGGATGAAGGTCTGATCAGCGCCGCCCTGGACGCAGCCGCCGTGTTCGCCGCCCCCGGCTTTGTCCCAAGCTGGCCCCTGCTCGGCCTGGCCGCGGCTATCCGGGAAAAGCCCGTGTTCCTGGCCGACGGCCAGCCCGAGCTTCCGATCCTCGACAAGCACGCCTTCATTGCCGACCCGTACAATGCTGAAGCCATGGCGCTGGCCCTTCAGCAAGCCGCGACCGAACGCGCCGGCTCGGCCCGTCTGGCCGTCGCCAAAGCCCTGGCCGAGGAACACGCCCGGCCGCAGCGCCTGATCGAGCTGCATACCGCGTAAAATAAGGAAGCGGAGGACTGTATTGGGGAAAGCGCCCGGCTACGCGCTTTCAGGCTGTTTTCTTCTTCCGGCGAGCTTGGAGAGCAGAATCTCCAGAACCACGGGCAGCAGAAGAATCGCGCCCAGAATGAGCAGGCCGGTGCGGTGGAAGTCGAAGCGCTTGTCGACCTGGCCCTGGATGATGTCCATGACCAGGCCGGCCTTGAGGGAGCCCATGACGCCCTGTTCCCACACGGCGGCGGCCTGAAGAGGGCTTAATCCGACCCGGCCGCCCGCCGCCTGGGCAAGGCGCCGCCCGAGCTCGTCGCTCAGGGCGTTGGCGACAATCCCCTGCACGGGTTTCAGGATCACTTGCAGGGGGGGGGCGCAATACTCGATAAGCCGCATAAAACCGTTGTCCACATGGGTGCGGACCGACTGCATCATGCCTTCCGTGGTGAGATCTTTTCCGGATCCCTGGGCCAGCAGGTCAACCAGCAGCAGGCGCGCTCCGGTGGTGGAAAGCGAAGTGACGGTCGGCCGGACGCTGGCCATGGTCTTGTTCAACTGCGTTTGCGTGGTGGACAGGGCCATCCAGGCGGTGAACACAAATGCGCCGAGCAGCGGCAGGTAGAGGTAGTATAGCCTGGTGAAGGCGCTGTGCGCCCTGTTGCGGCGGCGGAACAGGCCGAGTCTTCCGGCGATCGCGGCGGCCACAATGCCCCCGGCCAACCCTAAGGCCACGCCGATCACCAGATCCAGGATCATTGCCCCGAACTGAACGGAGGAAAGTAGCGAAAGTATGCTCACGAAAAAATCCTCTTGCCGCTGCCG
The DNA here is from genome assembly GCA_031554295.1 of Desulfovibrionaceae bacterium. Classification (GTDB taxonomy): domain Bacteria; phylum Desulfobacterota; class Desulfovibrionia; order Desulfovibrionales; family Desulfovibrionaceae; genus JAVBVM01. Next base: position 6,164 of record JAVBVM010000152.1, read on the forward strand.
ACCGAATGATTATTTGGACAGGAAGGGCAAAAAATAGCCAATTGCGGAAAAAAGGCAAGCGGTCGGACGGAAAAACCGACGTGCTCCGGCTTTCCGCGCCTGACCGCACGGGCGTCGGCCCATATTGGGCTTTTTATTTTAACAAAACTTTTTTCTATTTAATTCCAAATATTATGAATAACTCCTCAGAAAAAATCACGTCCCGCCTACCTGCGGACTTTCTCGCCTTTTTCCGCTGCATGGAGTATATTGCGGACTTTGTTTGAGGCTGCGGCCACCGCCGCGAAAAAACGTCAATGACTTCCAGCCCACGCGAATACCTGGTCTCATCGGCCGAACGGCAATCCACGGCGCCATGCGCGCCGCAACCGCCGAACGGCCCGCGCCGGTTTTCGCCACAGGAACCTGAACGACATGAATGCACGCCTTGCGACCCACGAAGTGAACATGCTGCCCATTCCGAAGAAGCTGCCCGCCGTTGAACTGAACGCGAACGCGGAAGTCGTTCTGAGCAAACGCTACTTTCTGAAAGGGGAAGACGGTGCTCCACTTGAGGATGCGCGCGGCCTTTTGTGGCGTGTGGCTTCCGCCATAGCCCTGGAAGAGGAAAAGTACGAGAAAAGCCCGTACAAGGCATTGGATCTGGCCCGGGAATTCTTTGACGTCATGAGCGCTTTGAAATTCCTCCCCAACTCGCCCACGCTGATGAACGCGGGCACCAGCCTGGGGCAGCTTTCCGCCTGCTTCGTGCTGCCGGTGGGCGACTCCATTGAGGAAATATTCGACGCGGTCAAGCACGCGGCCATGATCCACAAGTCCGGCGGCGGCACGGGCTTTTCCTTCTCCCGCTTGCGGGCCAAGGAATCGCGCGTGGGCTCCACCGGCGGCGTGGCCAACGGCCCGGTCTCCTTTCTGCGCATCTTCAACACGGCCACCGAGCAGATCAAGCAGGGGGGCACGCGCCGGGGCGCGAACATGGGCATTCTGCGCGTGGATCACCCGGACATCATCGAGTTTATCCGGGCCAAGGAGCGGGACGGCGAATTCAACAACTTCAACCTCTCCATCGGCCTGACCGAGGATTTCATGAAGGCGGTGGAAAATGACGAGGAATACCCGCTCATCGCCCCCAACAACAAAAAGGAGATCAGCCGCCTGAAGGCGCGCGAGGTCTTCGGCCTGCTGGTGCAGAAGGCATGGGAAAGCGGCGAGCCGGGCATTGTCTTTCTGGATCGCATCAACCGCGACAACCCCACGCCCGGCCAGGGCGAGATCGAATCCACCAACCCCTGCGGCGAGCAGCCGCTTTTGCCCTACGAAGCCTGCAACCTGGGCTCGATCAACCTGTCCGCCTTTTTCCTGGAGCCGGCCGGCAAAGGCGAACTGTCGCCGGACAAGAATATCGACTGGTCCGAGTTACGCCGCGTCATCCATCTGAGCGTGCGCTTCCTGGACAACGTGATCGACGCCTCGCGCTTCCCGCTTGATCGCATCACCAAGACCGTGCGGAGCAACCGCAAGATCGGCCTCGGCATTATGGGCTGGGCGGATCTGCTCTACCAACTGCGCATTTCCTATGACTCGCACGAGGCCACCAAGCTGGCCGAGCGCGTGATGGGCTTCCTGCAGGACGAGGCGCGCCTGGCTTCGCGCCAGTTGGCCGAAGAACGCGGCGCTTTCCCGGCCTTTGACGAATCCACCTTCGCCGCGCGCGGCCTGCCGTCCTATCGCAACGCCACGGTCACCACCATTGCGCCCACGGGCACGCTGTCCATTATCGCCGGCTGCTCCTCGGGCATTGAGCCGCTCTTTGCCCTGTGCTTCTCGCGCAACGTCATGGACGGCGAAAGGCTGGTCGAGGTGAACAGCCATTTCGAGACCGCCCTGATCGAGGCCCAGTCCCACAGCCCCAAGCTCATGGAATCGGTGGCGGAGAAAGGCTCGATTAAGGAGATGGACTTCCTGCCCGACGAGTTGCGCCGGGTGTTCGTCACGGCCATGGATATCGAGCCGGTCTGGCACCTGCGCATGCAGGCGGCCTTCCAGCTTTACACGGACAACGCCGTGTCCAAGACCGTGAACCTGCCCAATTCCGCCAGCGTGGACGACATTCGCGATATCTACTGGATGGCCTACGAGCAGGGCTGCAAGGGCGTCACCGTGTTCCGCGACGGTTGCCGCACCGCCCAGGTGCTCTGCACGCGCGAAGCCGCCACCCCCGAGGACGCGGCCGCCCGTTCCGGCCAGGTGCGCGAACGGCCGGACATTGTCTACGGCTTCACCCAGAAAATTCCCACCGGCCTGGGAGTCATGTACCTGACCGTGAACGAGGTGAACAACAAGCCCTTTGAGGTTTTCGCCACCATCGGCAAGTCGGGCCGTTCGATCACGGCCAAGGCCGAGGCCATCGGCCGCCTGGTTTCCCTGGCCCTGCGCTCGGGCGTGGAGGTGCGCGATGTGGTGCAGCAGTTGAAGGGCATTGGCGGCGAGCATCCGGTGTTCCAGAAAAAGGGCCTGCTCCTGTCCATACCCGATGCCATTGCTTATGTGCTGGAATCCCGCTACATGAAAAGCGGCGCGCCCACGCCGCATTCCAGCGGCAACAGTCTGATCGCGCCGCTCTGCCCCGAATGCGGCGAGGAACTGGTGTTCCAGGAAGGCTGCCATATCTGCGTGAGTTGCGGGTTTACCCGTTGCGGGTAGCCGGGCGTTTTTCACTTAACAGTTTGAGAGAAATCGAATGAATATTGATTCCTATACCTTTGACGAGTTCAAGAAAAAGGCCGAGGAGTTCCACAGCTACGCCGCGCCCGGCCTGCTGATCGGCGGTTATATGGTGGCCATGGCCAAGCGCGCCCTGCCCAAGGGCACATTGTTCGAAGCCCTGGTGGAAACCGCCAAATGCCTGCCCGACGCCGTGCAGTTGCTCACCCTGTGCAGCACCGGCAACCAGTGGATGCGCGTGATCAATCTGGGCCGCTATGCGCTGTCGCTGTATGACAAATACACCGGCGAAGGCGTGCGCGTACACCTGGATGTGAAGAAACTCGACGCCTACCCGGAAATCCGCGGCTGGTTCATGAAGCAGACGCTCAAGGCCGATCAGGACAACGACAAGCTGCTTCAGGAAATCGAGACGGCGGGCGAGAGCATCTGCTCCATCGCGCCTGTGCGCATCAACCCTCGTCTTTTGGGCCACAGCCACATGACGGGCATCAGCGTCTGTCCGATCTGTGGCGAGGCGTATCCCGACTCCGACGGCCGCATCTGCCGCGGCTGCCAGGGCGAAGCGCCCTATGTGGTGCTGAAGGAGGGCCAGACCGCCCCCTCTTCCGACGAACGTCCCCGCCCGCTGGTGGTGCCGGTGGAAGAAGCCGTGGGCCGGACCGCTCTGCACGACATGACCCAGATTCTGCCGGGCGATTCCAAGGAAGCCGCCTTCAGCGCCGGCCAGACCATTACGGCCGGCGATCTCTGCCGCCTCCAGCAAATGGGCCGCTTCCACGTGGCTGTGGAGGATGAGCGGACGGATCCCGAATCCGGCGAATGGGTGCACGAGAACGATGCCGCCTCCGCCCTGGCCTGGCGCATGGTCGGCCCGGGCGTGGCCTTCGGCATGCCGCCCAAGGAAGGGAAAATCACCTTCCGGGCCGAATTCGACGGCCTGTTCAGCTTGGATGTGGACCGGCTGCAAGCCCTCAACATGGTGCCCGACGTCATGCTCGCCACCCGACAGGATAATATGCTGGTCGAGGCCAACGACGAAATTGCCGGCACCCGCGCCATTCCCCTGTACATCAAACGCGAATACCTGGCCCAGGCCCTGGCCGTGATCGGGCGCGAGCCGCTCTTCGCCGTCCACCCGCTGCGCCAGGCCAAGGCCGCCGTGCTGATCACCGGCACCGAGGTGTTCCAGGGCCTGATCGAAGACCGCTTCCTGCCGATCATCACGGCAAAAGTTGAAGCCCTGCGCGGGAAAATCGTTTATCACACCATCGCGCCGGACGAACGCAAGCCGATCATCGACGCCGTGAGCGCGGCGGAAAAGGCGGGAGCCGATATTCTGGTCACCACCGGCGGTCTTTCGGTCGACCCGGACGATATCACCCGGGCCGCCCTGATCGAAGCCGGCCTGACCGACATCCTCCACGGCGTGCCCGTGCTGCCCGGCACCATGAGCCTGATCGGCCGCATCCGCGGCATGCAGGTGATCGGCGTGCCGGCCTGCGCGCTCTACTATAAAACGACCTTCTTCGATCTGATCCTGCCGCGCCTGCTGGCCAACCAGCCCGTCACCCGTGCCTTCCTCGCCCGCATGGGCCAGGGCGGCCTGTGCATGAACTGCAAGCGCTGCACCTACCCGAAGTGTTTCTTCGGCAAATAGGGCGCTAAAAAACGCTTTTGCCGGCCGGGGGGAAAGCTCCTCCCGGCCGCGCTCTTTTTGCGGAGGCCATGTCGGCTTTGACCTTATGCCCCAAAGGAAACCCGACCCTTTTTAGCGGATTTCGGCATTAAAAATCCCGAACCCCTTTGTTCCAATTATAGGCTTGTAGATTTGTTCGCGTATAGGGTAAAATAGCGATTAAGGAAATTCGTCAGGAGAATTTCCAAAGGAGCCACCATGTACCGTTATCTTCTTGTTTCGCTCGCCCTGGCGCTTTTCAGCGGCGGTTGCGCCGCCACCAGCGCTTATCAATCAATGCTGGCGGGAAATTATGACCAGGCCGCCTTCGGCTATGCCGCTGAACTCCGGGCCGACCCGGATGATGCCCGCACTCAGGTGCTGTACGGCTACGCTCTTTATAAGGGCGGACACTATCAGGAAGCCTATGACACCCTGATCCCTCTGGTGGAAAATATCCACGTGGGCGGTTACGCGAGCTTCTGGGCCGGGCTGGCCGCCCTGCGCCTGGAGGACACCTCGAAGCTCCACGCGGCCTGGGTTATGTGGCGCAAAACCCATGTGGACGACTTTGAGACCACCAAGGTCATGGACGACAACAAGGCATACCTTTTCTCCGGCACCCTGACCGGCCACGCTTACCAGGCGGACGAGATTGAGAAGGACATGAACATGGCCTATGCCAAGGACGATTACGTACGCAACAAGAACGCCTTCCGGCGCTCCGCCTTTTCGGAGGACTACCCGTACGACTCCCTGGTGCCGCTGTTCCCCAAGCTCTATCTGCCGTAGGGCGGTTTACCACTCCTTAAAAATGACGAACGCGGCCAGAACGATCAGGGCAAAGCCGAGAATATAATTCCACTTGATCGGCTCGCCCAGATAGAGAACGGAAAAGCCCATGAACACGGTCAAGGAGATCACTTCTTGGATGGTCTTCAGTTCGGCCACGGAAAAATAGCCGTAGCCGTGCCGGTTTGCCGGAACCTGCAGGCAGTACTCGAAAAAGGCGATGCCCCAGCTGACCAGGATCACCAGGATAAGGGAGGCGGAGCGGTATTTCAGGTGCCCGTACCAGGCGAAGGTCATAAACAGGTTGGAACAAAGCAAAAGCCCTACGGTAAGCACGGGAATTGGCACGGACATACGGCCTCCATTTTGTGCAACCGCCTTTACTCCTTACCCTCTTCCCGGTCAAGAGGAGCGGAGCGCGACTCTTGCCGTCCGGCCGGGAATGCTTATTTCATACCATGGCCCGGTGAATTTTCCGCGCGCCGCCATGTATTAATTCCAAATACAAATTGCTTTAATTGGGAATTGGGGCGGCGGCCACAGCAGCGCCCGCAAATTAAAAAAATCAGGCTTTGCCAGTTTTTAAAAATTTTGGCGTCTTACTGACGCGGGTCTTCCTGAATTAAAATTCGAATAAGAGGTTCTTTCATGACCAGCCAGATTAAAACCGTTGTCCTGCTTGCCCTGCTTTCCGCCCTGGTGATTGTCCTGGGCGGCTATTTGGGCGGGCGCACCGGCATTGTCATTGCCTTCGCCTTTGCCCTGATCATGAACGTGGGCAGCTATTGGTTCTCGGACAAGATCGTGCTTTCCATGTACCGGGCGCAGGAAGTGACGCCCGAACAGGCGCCCCAGCTCTATCAGATGGTGGGGGAACTCGCCCGGCGCGCCAATCTGCCCATGCCGCGCGTCTATATTATTCCGGATCAGTCGCCCAACGCGTTCGCCACGGGGCGCAACCCCGAGCACGCGGTGGTGGCGGTCACCCAAGGCATTCTCAAGCTGCTGCCGGCCAATGAGCTGCGCGGGGTTCTCGCGCATGAAATGGGGCATATCGCGCACCGCGACATCCTGATCCAGACCGTGGCGGCCGTGCTGGCCTCGGCCATTGTCGGCATCGCCAACATCATGCAGTTTGCGGCCATTTTCGGCGGCGGCCGCTCGGACGAACGGGGCGGCAACCCGCTGGCCCTGCTGGCCACCGCCTTGCTCGCGCCCGTTGCCGCCACGCTCATCCAGATGGCCATTTCCCGTTCGCGCGAATACCTGGCGGACGCCAAAGGCGCGGAGCTTTCCGGCAACCCGCTCTATCTGGCAGGGGCCTTGGAGAAGCTCGGCACCTACACGGCGCGCGTGCCCATGCAAACGCGCAACCAGGCCACCGAGCCGCTGTTTATTGTGAACCCCTTCGCCGGCAAGTCGCTCAGTTCGCTGTTCAGCACCCACCCGCCCATTGAGGAGCGCATTGCTCGTTTACGGGCCATGGCTTAGAAACACCCCCAGCGTATCACAAAAATAAAAGGAACGCGCGGAATTGCCCCGCGCGTTCCTTTTATTTTGCGCAAGTCTAAGAATCAAGCAATCCTGAGCTCTTCCAGCGGTTTCCGATCCAGAAGGCGATGCCGGAAAGGGCCAGACTCGGCACAATGGGGTGTACGCCGGCCATGGGCGGCTTGGCCAGGGTCAGGCCCAGGAAGCAGATGATGCCGACCCAGACCGAGCACAGGGCGCCGAAGGAATTGGCCCGTTCCCAATACAAGCCGAGGATGACCGGCCAGAGGAAGACCGCCTCGAGGCCGCCGAAGGCGAACAGGTTGATCCAGACCAGCAGATCCGGCGGGTTCAGGGCCAGGGCGAACACCCCGATGCCGAGAACGGCCGTGATGGCCACGCTCGAGCGCCGCACAAAGCGCGGGCTGGCACGCTCCTCATTTCCCTTCAGGTACCACTGGATGTAAATATCGCGCGTGATCGTGGCCGAGGCGATGATCAGCATGGAACTAACCGTGGACATGATCGCCGCCAGCACGCCGGCGATGAATATGCCGGCCCAGAAGGGCGGCAGGAGCTTCAGGGTCAGCGAGGGCATGACCAGGTCGCCCGCTTCCAAGTCGCCGATCACGGCCCGCCCCAGCGCGCCGGTCAGGTGCGTGCACAACAGAATGAAGCCGATGATCACGGTCCCGTAGATCATGGCCTTTTTCAGCGAATTGTCATCCTTAAAAGCCATGCATTTCTGGGCGGTCTGCGGCAGGCCCAATATTCCCAGGCCCACCAGAATCCAAAACGAGAACAAAAACGGCATGGAAATGGCGCCGTTCGGGCCCGAAGGCTTCAACAGGCCCGGATCAATGGCGGCCAATTTCTGGAAAACGCCGCTCAAGCCGCCACCCGCGCTGATCACGCCCCAGAGCACCGCCGTTGAGGCGAACAACATAATCATGCCCTGCACCACGTCGGTGATCACCACGGCCCGGAATCCGCCCACCGTCGTGTACAGCACCACGGTCAGTCCAAAGAGCACCAGACCCGCGATGTAAGGCGCCCCGGTCATGGCCTGGAACAGCCGCGCCCCGCCGATGAACTGGGCCAGCATGACGGCCATGAAGAAAATCAGCATGAACAGGCTGGTAACGCCGACCAGAAACTCCGATTTATAGCGCTTGCGCAAAAAGTCGCTGATGGTCACGGCGCCGGTGCTCCGGCTGAACGCGGCAAAGCGCCGTCCCAAAACGCCCAGCGTTAAAAAAGTGGTGGGCACCTGGATCATGGCCAGCAGCACCCAGCCCAGCCCCAAACTGTAGGCGATGCCAGGCCCGCCGATAAAGCTGGAGGCGCTGGTATACGTCGTGGTAATGGCCATGGCCAGGGTCAGTCCGCCCATGCCCCGGCCAGCCAGAAAATATTCCTCCATGAAGCCGCGCGCCCCAGGCGCGCGCGCGGCCTGCCGCATGGCCCTGGCTCCGGCTTTATTCGCCCAGATGCCGATTCCGCACATGCCGATCAGGTACAGAATAATGGTGCCGATAAGCACGGGTTTATCCAGGACCAGTTGCCACAGTTCGCTGAGAACGGGCAGGATCAGTTCCCGCAACCTGGACATCAGAAATACCGCCGGATCGTCCGGACAAGGGCGAAGCAGATCACCACATAGGCCCCGACGCAGCTCACCGCGAACCACAGGGGCATACCGAACACCGTGGGCATGTCATCCATGAAGCCCAGGAGCAGACCTATGCACCATAAAAGGAAAAACGCCACGTACAGCGCGAAAATCGCGTTTATGGAGCGGCGCGCTTTCCCCCTTTGGGCGGCCGCCTCCGGCGGAAAATCGGAAGAACGCCCGGAAGAGCCCGGACCCGAAAGATCCAAACCAGAGGAGCCTGAATCGCCTGAATCGATTGGCGTGTTCCGCATATACAAGGCCCCCTATACCACGGTGCGAGCTTTGTCCAGATATATGCCAAGCTGATGAAAAACCTGGTTTTCCCGGGACGTGAAAAAGCGAACCGGCCGGCTTTATCGACGCGCCTTAAAGCGCCGGCTCCACGGCCAGGCCAGCGCGAAGAAGAGCGCCGCGGCCGCCACCGCCACAAAGCCGCACACGGCGAACACCCCGCGCAGGCCAATGGCCGGCATAAGCGCGCCGGTCAGCAACACCCCCAGGCCAATGCCGGATTCCAACAGCGTGAAATAGGTCGAGTTCGCGGCGCCGCGCCGCTCGCTTCCGACCAGAGAATTGACAATCGCCACGCAGACCGGGGTGACAATCCCCATCCCGGCGCCCAGCAGGACCCCGGCCGCGTAAAAACTTACGTAGTGAGGAAGCAGGGCCAGCATAAACAAGGCCCCCGAGTACAGCACGAACCCCACCGAGATGATGCCGACAGGGCCGCGTCGATCATAGATCTTTCCGGCGAAAAGACGGACCAGCCCCGTGCCGATCGCCGTGCAGGTGAAGAACCAGCCGGCGGACGCTTCCGCCACGTCCTGAGCATGCACCGAGATCCAGTTCATGATCGAACCGTACCCTATGAGGAAGAAAAAAATCACGCCGCCCACGGGCAGACTTGACGTCTCCACCAAGTTCCGGATGCGGAATTTCCGTCTCTGCGCCGGCGCGGGCAGGTAGGCCGCGAAAAAGGCGCAGCCAAGGCCAATGAAGCTCGACACAGACTCCAGGATGAACAGGTCCGTGTAGTCAAAATGCTCCACCACCTTGGTGCCGACCAACGGCCCCACAGCCATGGCAATGGAGAAGAATACGCCAAACAGCCCGATGCCCTCGCCCCGGCGCACGGGCGGCACAATGTCCGCCACGGCGGTCTGGGCGGCCGTGGAGATCAACCCCCAGGCAAGGCCGTGCGCCAGGCGCAGGATAAGGATGGCGGCCATGCCCGAGACCGAGATGTACAGAAGAAAAATGCCGCTGAAAAAAAACAGGGGAAGCAGGTAGACGATCCGTCGTCCGTAGGTGTCCAGCAGGTAGCCGGAATACAGACGCGAGACGATGGCCGAAACGGTGTACACCGACATGGCCACCCCGGCCTGCATGTCCGTGATGCCGTGCTTGTCGCCCAGAAAGAGCACCAGTACCGGCAACTGCGAATAGAAGGCCAGGTAGGTCATAAACGCGGCGGCGCACAGGAGAATGAAATCGCGAGTCCAAAGTTTTTCTTTCGGCATGTTCACAAGAGAATTCCGTTTTAGCTGGAACGGATCAACTTTGAAAAAACTCATCCGCTCCGCAAGGATTTGTTTCCAAGTCCTTGCCGTAAAATGGTTGTAAGCGAACTTTGCTTGCCGTTAGGCAAACATTGCAACGTAAAATGCTTATTGTCAGCGCATGGCGCACTGCTTCCGCCGGCTGTAAGGCCAGGCGTAGATGTAAAAAAACGCCGCTCCGGCCAGCGCGACGCCACCGAAAATGGCGAACGCCCAACTGAGCCCGAACAACGGCATGAAGGCCCCGGTCAGCCACAGCCCCAGGGTGAAACCGCTGTCAAAAAGGACATAGAAGGTGGAATTGGCCGCCCCGCGCCGGTCGCTTTTCACCAGGGAATTGGCGATGGCCAGGCTGATTGGCAGAAAAATGCCCATGCCCGCGCCGGTCATGGCGCCCGCCGCGTAAAAGCTCACGGCGCACGGCACGCCGGCGAGCAGAAACCAGGCCCCGGCCCAGAGCGCGAAGCCAATCGCGCAGATGCCGATGGGCCCGCGCCGGTCATAAATTTTTCCGGAAACCAGCCGGGCCAGTGCCGTGCCCACGGCCGTGCAGGTGAAGAAAATCCCGCCGTCCGCGCCCCTGATTCCCAAGGCGTAGACGGCGACCCAGTTCGCAATCGCGCCGTATCCCATGAAAAAAAGAAAGACCACCAGGCCAATGGGCAGACCCGTGCCCTCAATCATTGAGCGCGGGCGAAACTTCGACCGCGCTCGCGGCGTGGGCAGAAACGTCGCGAAATACGCGCAGCCCATGCCAATCAAGGCCGAAACCGCTTCAAGCACGAACAGGCTTGAATAGCCGAATTCCCGGATCACCCGCAGACCGATAAAGGGGCTCACGGCCATGGCCAGAGAAAAAAACAGGCCGAACATGCCGATGCCCTCGCCCCGGCGCGAAGCCGGCACGGCGTCGGCCACGGCCGTCTGTGCCGAGGTCGTGACCAGGCCCCAGCCGACGCCGTGCGCCACCCGCAAAATCAGAATGGCGGCAAAGCCCGCCACCGGTATGTACAAAAGAAAAAGGCCGCTGAAAAAAAGAAAGGAGAGCAGGTAGACAACCCGCCGGCCATAGCTGTCCAGCAGATAGCCGCAATACAGGCGCGCAAAAACCGAGGCGATGGTGTAAACGGCAATGGCCGTCCCCGCTTGCCAGCCGACGATGCCGTGTTTCTCGCTCAGGAACAACGGCAGGACCGGCATTGTGGAGTAAAAGGCGAGATAGGTCATGAAGGCGGCGGCGCAGAGCAGCGTGAAGGTGCGGGTCCAAAGCTTGTCTTTCGGCATGGTTCCACAGATCCGTTACGCGCTTTCGGCATACGCCCGCTGCATTCGGCGGCTGTAAGGCCAGGCGTACAAATAGAAAAACGCGGCCGCGGCCAGCACCGCGCAGCCAAACACGGCGAACGCCCCGCGCAGCCCTATATACGGGATGAGTTCGCCGGCAATAATAATGCCCATGCCAATGCCGCAGTCAAAAAACGTGTAATAAGTGGAGTTGGCCGCCCCGCGCCGGTCCGCCCCCACCAGGGAGTTGATGATGGCAAGGCTCACCGGCATGAATACCCCGGACCCCAGACCCAGCAGCAGCGCTCCCGCGCAAAAGGCCGCCGGCCCCGGCGCCGCGGCGAGCAGAAACAACGATGCCGCAAACAGGGCGAAACCGATTGTTGAAACGCCCACCGGCCCGCGCCTGTCGTAAATTTTTCCGGTGACGAGCCGCGAAAATCCCGTGCCGGCCGCCATGAACGCGAAAAACAGGCCCGCGGAAACCCCGTCGATGGTCTGCGCGTGCACGGAAATCCAATTGATGGCCGCCCCAAAACCCATATACAGCACGAACGCCATGACGGATATGGGCAGGCTGGTGCGCTCCAGCAAATTGCGGAACTCGAACTTCGGCCGCACCGGCGGCGCGGGCCGGTAACGCACCGGCAACGCGCAGGCCAGGCCCACAAGGCAAATCGCCCCTTCAGCCGCGAAAAGCTTCATATAGCTGAAGCTCTCCATGCCCCACATGCCCACGGCCGGACCCGTGGCTATCGCCAGGGCCACGGACAGACCGAAAATCCCGATGCCCTCGCCCCGGCGCGGGGCCGGCAGACTGTCCACCACAGAGGTTTGTGAAGAGGCCGTCACCATGCCCCAGGCCATGCCGTGCACGATGCGCAACACCATCATGCCCGCCCAGCCGCCGGCCGGAATGTACAAAAAGAACAAGCCGCCAAAAAAGACGATGGAAGACAGATAGACCACTCGCCTGCCGTAACTGTCCAGCATATAGCCGCAAATCGCGCGCGAAGCCACCGCTGAAACCGTATACACGCCCATGGCCAGCGCCGTCTCCCGCTCGGCCATCCCCAGCCCGTTTCCCAGAAAAAGCGGCAGCACCGGCATTTGCGAGTAAAAGGCGAACACGGCCATAAAGCTGGCCAGGCACAGCAGGACAAAATCGCGGGACCAAAGCGGTTCTTTTGGTTCAGCCACAAAAAATCCTTATGCGGGCCGGCTGTTCGCCCGTCGCCCCGCCTTCAAAAAAATTGTTGTAAGCACTATCCCACTTGTTCCGGCCGCGCGTCAATGCCTAAAAGGCGGGATTCCGGCGTCCGGAGCGCAAACAGGCGGAAACTCCGTGAACAATCAAGAATATCAGCGCGTCACGCTTGAATATATTCTCAGGGCCTGTTCATAAAAAGCGGAACGCGGATAAGCGTGGGGAAAGACGCGTTTTCGCCGAAGCAGGCCGCCCCGAAGGGCGTGCTTGCCCTGGGCGGGTCTTCGGCCTCAGGCAAATCGCGCGCAGAGCGTTACTTTTATGATACCCGACTAAGGCGAAAAAGCGCTTTGACCCATCCCTCGCCCGCGCTCCCCTTATTTACGGACAACCCCATGGGCTCCCGCGCGACCTTGCCGTTTTCTTCTTCTTGAAAAGGCGCGCCCGCTCGGCTAGGGTTCGAACATGAAGCGCTGGAAGGTTTTGCATTGCGCCCCTTCGCTGAACCTGGGCGGTACGGAGAAGGTGATGCAGCTTTTTGTCGAGCATCTGGACCGGAACCGGTTCCTGCCGGCGGTCTGGAGCCCGGCGCCGGGACCGCGCGGCGAACTGCTGAAAAAAGTCGGCGTGCCTGTGTTTGTGGGAGGGCGGTTGGAGGACGTGGCGGAACAGTTCGGGCCGGACATCGCGCACGTACACCGGGCCGGCTGGCCGCAACCGGAGACGCTGCGCCCGCTGCGGGCGGCTTTCCGGCCGGATCCGGAGCGCCCCGCCCTGCGCTTGCCGCGCATCATTGAAACCAACGTATTCGGCCGGCGGGACGATTCGCCGAGCGGACGGCTGATCGACATCACCCTGTTCGTCTCGCATTTCTGCGCGGAACGGTACGCGACGGTGGAGAAAGTGGAGGCGGCCGCCCCGCGTTTCCGGGTGCTGTATAATCCGGTGGATACGGATCTGTTCGAAAAACTGACGCCGGAGCCGGCCCTGCGGGACTATGGCCGGCCGGTGTTCGGGCGTATTTCGCGGGCAGACCCGGGCAAGTGGTCGACCCTGGCCCTGGAATCGCTTTTGTACGTGCGGAAAAAAATTCCTCATTTCATTTTTCTGGTGATCGGCGGCACGGACGAAGCGCGGGCTTTTGTGGAAAAGCACGGCCTTGGCCGCAATGTGCGCTTTCTGCCGCCGGTGGTGTCGGATGCCGAAGTGGCCGCGTTTTTCAATGCGCTGAGTTTTCTGGCGCATGCCAACGATACGGGCGAGAGCTTCGGCCTGGCCATAGCCGAGGCCATGGCCGCCGGGCTGCCGGTGATTACGCACCCCTGCCCCGGTTTGCGGGACAATGCCCAATTGGAATTGGTGAGCGACGGGGAGACCGGGCTGGTTGCCGAGGGCGCGGAAGCTTATGGCCGGGCCATTATCCGCCTGCTGCGCGATCCGCGCCTGTGCCGAGCCCTGGGCGCGGCCGGGCGGGAGCGCGCCCGGACCTTGTTCCGCGTGCAGGATATTGTCCGGCAGTTGGAAAATGTGTATGAAGAAGCCTTGAACGCGGCCGAATGAGGCTGCCGGGCGTTTTTTCTTTTCCCCGAGGAGCGAGATATGCCGGATGATCGCGCGCTGTCCGCGCGCTGCCGCGCCTTGGCGCGGACAGTCGAAGAGGCGAAAGGCTGGGTTGAAGCGAACGCCGACGCGGTGGGGAGCGAGCGCGCCTCGCTGCTGGCTGGCCTGCGCCGCTCTGGCCGCCTGCTGCGCCGCTGCGCCGCCGCGGCCGAGCGCAAAATGTGCGTGGGCGTGTTCGGCCCGAGCCAGGCCGGCAAATCCTACCTGATCTCCTCGCTGGCCCGCGACCAAAACGGCGAACTGCTGGCCAATTTCAGCGACATCGCCCACGACTTCCTGGAAAAAATCAACCCCGAAGGCAACAAGGAATCCACCGGCCAGGTCACGCGCTTCACCATGACGCCGCCGCCCATGCCGGATCCGCAATTCCCCGTCTACGTGCGCCTGCTCTCCGAAGCGGACATCATCAAGATTCTCGCTAATACCTACTATGAGGACTGGAAGCACAGCGGCGCGGCCGAACGCCGGAGCGTGGTCGATTCCCTGGACCGGCTGGCGAAAAAACGCGACCCCGCGGCCGCCGGCCTGGGCAGAATGGATCTCGACGACCTGGAGGATCTGGAGGAATACGTGACGGCCAAGGCCCGCCTGAGCCCGGCCGGCGCGCTGCTGGACGGCGCCTATTGGGCGCGCGTGCGTGAATTCGCGCCGGAACTGGCCATTGAGGACCGGGCCGAGCTGTTTTCGCACATCTGGGGCCAAACGGATGAACTGACCCGCCTGTATGCCCAACTGACGCGCGCCCTGGAACAGCTTGATTTCGCGCCCGAGGCCCACTGCGGCCTGGACGCCCTGATCCCGCGCGAGACCAGCATCATCGACGTGGATCGCCTGAACGGTTTGCTGGACCGGACCGGCGCGCAGCTCAGCGTGCGCACCGGCGCGGGCAAAGTGATCGCCCTGTCCCGGCCGGTCATGACCGCCGTCACGGCCGAACTGATCATCCATATGAGGAACCGGCCGGACGAACTCTTCGACTACACGGACCTGCTCGACTTTCCCGGCTACCGGGCGCGCATGGATAAGGAAAATATCGAGGATTTGATCCGCGACCCGGCCATTCTGAAAGACTCTTACTTACGCGGCAAGGTGGCCTATCTGTTCGAGCGCTACTCGGCCCAGAAAGAGCTGACCAGCATGCTGCTCTGCGTGGGACCGGGCAACCAGGACGCGCAGTCCCTCCCCCGGGCGGTAAACGCCTGGATTTCGGAAACGCACGGCGACACGCCCGAGGCCCGCCGGGGGCGGGAACCGGCGCTCTTTTTCGTGCTTACCAAATTCGACACGGAATTCGAGGACAAGCGCGGCGCTTCGCCCACGCCCGAGGGACGCTGGCAAACGCGCGTCCACACCAGCCTGAACGACTTTTTCGGCAAGGAATTCAAGTGGCCGGACAACTGGGACGGCAAGCCCTTCCGCAACGTCTACTGGATGCGCAATCCGGACATCAAGTCGCCCGGCCTGTTCGCCTATGCCGACGGCTCGGAAACGCAGGTGCGGCCGGACCAGATCGAACGCGTGGAATGGCTGCGCGACGGATTTTTGCGCCTGAAAGAAGCGCGGGCGCATTTCAAAGACCCGGTGGCGGCCTGGAACGCGGCCATGGCCTTCAATGACGGCGGCATCACCTATTTGCGCGACAATCTGCGCCCGCTTTGCAACCCCGAGCTGAAGCGCGGCCAGGTTTCGGGCATGGCCGACCGTGAGGCGGCCAGCCTGCTGGCGCGGCTTGCCCCCTTCCATAAAGACGACGACACGGAAAAAGAGCGGGAAAAGCAGCGCCTCATGGCGCGCGGCCTGGTCGGCTCGCTGGCCGGCACGGTCTCGGCCCAACGTTTCGCCGAACTGCTGCGCGGCCTGCAACTGGAGGATTACCGCTACTATAATCTGTATTACCAAATGCAGAGCGACCGCGCCCTGGGCGCGGCGAAAGGGGCGGCCAAGGCCGGCAACGGCCGTGACGCGAGCGTGACCCTGGGCACCCGCACCAGCAAGGAAGATCTCCTGCGCGGCGTGTTCGGCGATGACGCGCCGGCAGCGCCGGCGGCCGCGGCCGAGCCGGAAAGCCTGGACGAGGCGGCCGAATTCAGCCGCCTGATCGAGAAAACCTGGGTCGGCCATATGCGCGAGTTGGCGGAAGACAGCCGCTGGCAGCAGTATTTCAGCCTGAACGCCTCGGAGATGGCCTCCCTGGTGCACGAACTGGCGGCCGGCGCGGCCCGGCAGCGGGTGATTCTGGAGGTGGAGGAAAAAATCCGCGCCGCCATTTCCTACCGCAACATCAATCCCGAGCGCATGATCTGGCGGCAGGTCAGTCTGGCGGCCGCCACCATCAACAGTTTCGTGAACTGGCTGGGCTTTTCCCCCTACGCCAAATCCCTGAAAGAACGCACCCTGGATATGGACGGCAAAAGCCTGCCCCTGTTCGAGCAAAAAGATCTGGACACCCCCGTGCCCGCGCTCGCGGAAAACCGGCCGGCCTTTGACCGCGACTACTATATCAGTTGGATGAACGCCTTTATCCGCCTGGTGATCGACAACGTCACCGGCTCCACCTCCAATCCCGAGCAGAACGCCCGGCTCGGG
>JAVBVM010000071.1:0-3998 GCA_031554295.1 Desulfovibrionaceae bacterium
ACTTCACCCGGCTGATGGACAAAATCGGCATCAGCCAGAACGCCCTGACCTCGGGCGCCATGAAGGACGCCGGTTCGCCCTTCAAAGAGCTTTCGCCCCAGGAGCGCGCCTACTTCCAGAACATTGTCACGGACCTGTACGAACAGTTCATCAGCGATGTGGCCGAAGCCAGGAAACTACCGTTGGACGCCGTGCGCGGCCTGGCTGACGGCCGCGCCTATACCGGCCGTCAGGCGCTGGCCCTGGGTCTGGTGGACGGCCTGGGCACCTTTGACGACGCGCTCGGCTATCTCTGCGCCACGGAAAATATCGACGTTCCGATTCTGGTGAAGCAGCCGGAACCGGAAACCTCGCTCCTCCAGTCTGTGATCGAGCGGTTCACGGGCAGCCTGAACGTGCGCTTGCCGGTCAGCCTGCCAACTGGGAACGCGCCGATCTTCCTGTATATTTTCTAGACGGTTTCGCCACAAGGACACAGAGGCCCCTATGTCCAGAAAAAGCGGATTACTGCTGCATCTGACCAGCCTGCCGTCGCGCTACGGCATTGGCGATCTCGGCCCTTCAGCGCACGCCTTCGCCAAGCTCCTGCACGCCTCCGGCCAGCGGGTCTGGCAATTTTTGCCCGTCAATCCCACCGCGCCAATCTTGGGCGATTCGCCCTATTCCAGCCCCTCGGCCTTTGCCGGCAATACCCTGCTGATCAGCCCGGATCTCCTGCTGGAGGAAGGCTTCGCCACGCCCGCTGAAGTGGAGGAGCACGCGCACGCCCTGGCCAACGCCTCCCGCCTGGCCGTCGATTTCCAGGCCGTGGCCCAGGCCCGCCACCGCCTGTTCGTCGCCGTCCACGCCCGCCGCGCGGACAGCCTGGCCGACGACGCGGAATTTACCGCTTTCTGCGCGGAAAACGCCGCCTGGCTCGACGACTACGCGGCCTTCCGCGTCCTGAAGGGCGAGCACCAGGAAAAGGCATGGTACGATTGGCCGGACGCCTATGCCCGACGCGATCCGGCCGCCCTGGATCGCTTTGCTTCCGAAAAACGCGCCAAGCTCGACGCCGTGCGCTTTTTCCAATACCTGTTCTTCCGGCAGTGGAAGCGGCTACGCGCGGCCTGCGAACAGCTCGGCATCACCCTGATGGGCGATGTGCCCATCTACGTCACGCACGACAGCGCCGACGTCTGGGCCCGCCCCGGCTATTTCAAGCTCGGCCCCCGCTTCGAATCCACAATGGTGGCTGGCGTGCCGCCGGACTATTTCAGCAAAACCGGCCAGCGCTGGGGCAACCCGGTCTACAACTGGGAAGCCATGGAACGCGACGGCTTTTCCTGGTGGATTGACCGACTGCGGCACAATCTGAAAATCGCGCACATCATCCGCCTGGACCACTTCCGGGGCTTTTCCGGCTACTGGGAAATTCCCGCGGCCGAGCCCACCGCCGTCAAAGGCTCCTGGGTGCCCGCGCCTGGTCCGGCCCTGTTTAAAATCCTCGACCGGGCGCTGGACTCTTTCAAGCTCTGCGAGGAAGAGGCCATTGATCCGAACGATGGCTTTGACGCCGCCACCCCCGGGGCCGAGCCCGCGCCCAATGCGCGCTATACCCTGCATCTCGATATTCCGGGCCTGGCCGAGTCCAGCCGCGTCCGCCGCCTTCCCCTGGTGGCCGAGGATCTGGGCGTGATCACCCCGGACGTGCGCGCTTTGATCCGCGCCAACAACCTTCCGGGCATGAAAGTCCTCCAGTTCGGCTTTGCCGGCGCCTTGGCCGGCAACCCGCACACGCCCTTCAACCACGATCGCCAGGCCGTGGTTTACACCGGCACCCACGACAACAACACCACCCTGGCCTGGTTCGCCGCCGCCACCGAAGCCGAACGCACCTCCCTGGAAAACTACGTGGGCCACGCCGTGCACCCCGAGAACGCCAACCTCGTCCTGATCCGCCTGGCCCTGGCCAGCCCGGCCGAAACCGCCGTGATCCCCGTGCAGGACGTCCTCAGGCTCGGGGCCGAGGCGCGCATGAACACCCCCTCCACCGCCAGCGGCAACTGGAGTTGGCGCATGCGCCCGGAACACCTGGATCCGTGCTATTACGGCGAGTTGAAGCGAATGACGGAGTTCTACGGGAGATAGAGTATGCTTCCGGCGACCAAGGAGGCCCCCCCCCCTTGGTCGCCTCCCCTATAGTGGAAGACGTTGTTTTTACCCTTACCCACCGCCGCCCTTTGACGAGAACACACTCGTTCCCACAAGGCCCCCGCGTACCTCCCCCTGGGCGGCTTTGGGTTTCCGGCCCGGAAGGGGTGGCATGGAAGACGAAAAGCCAGATGGCCGCCCCCCTGGATCCGCGCCGGCGCGAGGATGCGTGGCGGAAAAGACCGCGTTGGGACGGTACCTTGCCGGGCGTATCAGGCAATCATACGGAACGTTTGAATCTTTCAAACAATTTCCTCGCCAGCCTTGGCTTTTCAGGCTTGTGTTCGAGAGCGGAATGCGGTATAAAAAACTCTGCGCGCGGCCGGATCTGGAACTGTTTTTCTGGGTTGACGCGCACTTCCCGCACCTAACTATCTGTAATCACGCCGGAGGTAGGCAATGGCGAAGCATCCGACCCCCAAGCTGGATCAGCTTGAGTCAGGGCCGTGGCCCAGTTTTGTTTCCGACATCAAGCAAGAAGCGGAAAATCGGGCCAAGAACCCAAGAAAGATCGATTTCCAGGTGCCGGCGGACGCGCCGGAGGATTTGCTGGGCGTACTCGAACTCTCCTACGAGGACGGGGAAACCCACTGGAAGCACGGCGGCATCGTCGGCGTGTTCGGCTACGGCGGCGGCGTTATCGGCCGCTACTGCGACCAGCCGGAACGTTTCCCCGGCGTGGCGCATTTCCACACGGTGCGCGTGGCCCAGCCGGCGGCTAAATACTATACGACCGACTATCTGCGGCAGTTGTGCGATTTGTGGGAACTGCGCGGCTCGGGCCTGACCAACATGCACGGCTCGACCGGCGACATCGTGTTCCTGGGCACGCAAACCCCGCAGCTGGAAGAAATTTTCCATGAACTGACGCATAAGCTGAATACGGACCTGGGTGGCTCCGGTTCGAACCTGCGCACGCCCGAGGCATGCCTGGGCATGTCGCGTTGCGAATACGCATGCTACGACACACAGCGCATGTGCTATGAGCTGACCAAGGAATTCCAGGACGAACTGCACCGCCCGGCCTTCCCCTACAAGTTCAAGATTAAGTTCGACGGCTGCCCGAACGGCTGCGTGGCGGCCATGGCCCGCTCGGACTTCGCCATTGTCGGCACCTGGAAGGATGACATCCGCATCGACCATGCGGCGGTGGCTGCCTATGTGGGCGGCGAAATCGCCCCCAACGGCGGCGCCTTTGCCGGTCGCGACTGGGGCAAGTTCGACATCCAGGCGGAAATCGTCGACCTCTGCCCGACCAAGTGTATGAAGTGGACGGGCTCGAAGCTGCTCATCAACAACAAGGAATGCAACCGCTGCATGCACTGTATCGCGGCTATGCCGCGCGCCTTGCGCATCGGCACGGAACGCGGGGCCTCGGTGCTGGTCGGCGCCAAGGCGCCGATTCTGGACGGCGCGCAGCTCGGTTCGCTGCTGGTGCCCTTCATCCCGGCCGAACCGCCCTTTGATGAAATAAAGGATTTGATCGGCAAGATCTGGGACTGGTGGATGGAAGAGGGCAAAAACCGCGAGCGGTTGGGTGAAACCATCAAGCGCATGTCCTTCCAGAAGCTGCTTGAAGTGACGGAAATCAAGGCCATGCCGCAGCATGTGATCGAGCCGCGCAGCAACCCCTATATCTTCTTTAAAGAAGAAGAGGTTACCGGCGGCTGGGCGCGCGACCTTGAGCAGTACCGCAAAAGACACTTGAGATAGCGGGGAGGAACACCAATGGCATTCATCTCTTCAGGCTATAATCCGGAAAAGCCGATGCAGAACCGGATCACGGACATCGGACCGCGCAGCTA
>JAVBVM010000043.1:0-3277 GCA_031554295.1 Desulfovibrionaceae bacterium
GGAACTCGGGTACCGCGTGGACCCCAAGGCCTTCTTGATTATCGAGAACACCTACAACGTGATAGGGCGCGGTTTTTCCGAGCGGCGCATCTATTGAGGACACGCATGAGTGACGCCGCCATGACTGTGGAAACGGTCGCCGTGCTGGAAAGCCACATCGACCATTTGACCGGGGAGGAGATCGGCCACACCTATGCCATGTTGCAGGAGGCCGGGGCCGTGGACGTCATCTGGCTGCCGGGAATAATGAAAAAGAACCGGCCCGGCGGCGTGTTCCGGGCCATCTGCCTGCCGGACAACCTGGATGCCGTGCAGGCCGCTTTTTTCCGGCACACGCACACCCTGGGCATCCGGCGCTCGTTTGTCGAGCGCGTGGTTCTTCCCCGTCACGGTGAGGAATGGGGCGGCATGGCCGTTAAATGCTACGAGGTGGACGGCAGGGCGTATTCGCGCGAAGAATTTGAGGACATGGCCAGAGCGGCGGCCGAGGCCGGCGTGGGACTTCCCGCGTTGAGGTTTTCCGTTGACCCCAAAAAACGGAATGAGTAGATGGCGGTATCTCTCACCCACCGCCGGGCGGAACGCAGGGACCTGGAGAAGATAGTCGCGCTGCTGCGCAATGATGACCTGGGCAGGGCGCGGGAAGCCGCATCGGAAGTTCTTGACCCGCGCTACCTGGAAGCCTTTCGGCGCATTGACGCGGACCTCAACCAGTACCTGATGGTGGTGGAACGGGCGGGCGAAGTCGCGGGCACCTGCCACCTGACGTTGATGCCTTCCCTGACCTATACCGGCAGTACCCGCATGCAGATCGAGGCGGTGCGCGTCGACGAGCGTTATCGCGGGCAAAAGATCGGTGAATGGATGTTGCGGGCCGCCTTGGAGTATGCCGGGCGACACGGGGCGACCATTGTGCAGTTGACGACGAACAAGACGCGTCCGAGGGCGGAAGAATTTTACAAAAGACTGGGATTCGAGACTTCACATAAGGGCATGAAGCTGCATCTGGAACTGAAAAGCTGAGAATTTTTTCCGAAACCTCGGGTAAGGCTTTTCGCCAACGAAACATCGCCCAGTGTGCCCGCGCCATCAGTACGCGAGCCCCGAAGGGGTGAGCAGAACGGAAAAAGGCACCCTTCACTCAACCCTGTTGCGGGTCCAGGGGCCTTCAGCCATAGGCGAGTCTTCCGACCCGAAGGGCGCGAGCGCAGTGAAGCGTGGCTGTTGGCCGAAGGCCATACAGACATCGAGAGCAAAGCCGAGTCGTACGGATAAAGAGAGCAGAGATGTCACCCCCTGGCGGGGTTTGGGGCGGCGCCCCAACTCTTTCGTTGGACAATTTCAAAATTACAAATCTTAATTTCCCAACAACTCCCGGGCCAGCGCGCCGCCCATGTCGCCGCCGCCGGCCATGCGGGCGAGTTCCTCGCGCCGGCCGGCTTCGTCCAGCCGTTCGCACAGGGTGAAGGTGTCGCTGCCGCGCACTTCCTTATGGACCTGAAAGTGGCGTTTGGCCTTGGCTGCCAGTTGTGGCCAGTGGGTGATGAGCAGGAGCTGGCGCCGGGAAGCGAGGTGGGCGAGACGGTCGGCCACGCGGCCGAGGGTCAGGCCGCCCACGCCGGAATCGACCTCGTCGAACCTGAGGGTCGGCGGGGTGGCGGAGCGCTGGCGCCTGAGCGAGACCACGGCCAGCAGGAACCGGGAAAGCTCGCCGCCCGAGGCGATTTTGTCCAGGGGCTGGGCCGCCTGGCCGGGGTTGGGCCGCCACAGGATGCGGGCGCGCTGTTCCACGCAGTCTTCGCGGCCGGGGAACAACGGCGCGGGTGTGAAGGCGAACTCCACCTTCACATGCTCTGAAAACCCGAGAAAACGCAACTCCTCTTCCAGGGCGGCGGCCAGCTTTGCCGAGGCTTCGACGCGGGCGGGGTTGAGCTTGGCGAGAACGGCCGCAAGCTCGTCGCAGAGCGCGGCCTCTTCCTTTGCGAGATGTTTCCTGTCCAACTCGCAGGAATCAAGAAAAGAGATGTTTTCCGCGATCTCCTCGCGCAGGGAGAGGATTTCCTCCAGTGTGCGGCGGAGCTTGCGCTTGAGCTGGGCCAGCGCGAACAGCCGGGCCTCGATACGCTCCGTATCGGCTTCGGCCCGCTTCGTCCCCATGCGGCGCAGGCGGGAATCCAGGTCGTGCAGGCCCGTTGCGAGTTCCCGCAAGGATTCGAGATCCGGGGTGAAGCTGTCGTCGCCGTGGGCAAGGGCGCGCAGGGCCTTTTCAAGCTGGGCCAGGCCGTCAAGCAGGCCCCAGCCGTCGCCGTCGCCGCGCAGGAGCGCGAGCGCCTCTTCCACGCCGGTGTGCAGGCTTTCCGCCTCTTTCGCCTCACGGCGTTCGGTTTCGAGCGCCTCTTCCTCGCCGGGCAGCGGGTTGACCTTGTCGATTTCCTGTTGCTGGAATTCCAGAATGTCGCGTTTTTCCGCGAGCAGGGCGGCTTTATCGTCGAGGGCCGCGCGGCGCGCGGCACCGTCGCGCAAACTTGCGGCGAGCGCGTCACGTTTCGCCAGCAGCTCCGGTTTGTTCATGAAGTCGTCGAGTACCCCGGCCTGGAAAGCGGGCTGCAAAAGCTGCTGCTGGCCGTGCTGGCTGGTGTGCACGATAAGGGAAGGCCGAAGATCGCGGACAGCATCCTGGGAGATGAGCCGGTCACCGGCAAAGATGCGACTGCGGCCGGTTTCCGCGCTGAGTTCACGGCGCAGGATGATCTCCGTGCCGTCGGGCTGGATGAAAAAGGCTTCGGCCACGGCCTTTTCCTTGCCCGGCCGCACCAGGTCCGTGGTCAGCCGGTCGCCGGTGAGAAAGCCGATGGCTTTGAGGATGAAACTTTTGCCCGCGCCGGTTTCGCCGGTCAGCACGTTGAGGCCGGAAGAAAATTCCAGCTCCATGTCCTCAATGAGCGCGAGGTCGCGGATACGAAGGTATTCCAGCATGAGTCAGTCCGGCAACAGGGGCAGGGTGCTTTCGAGTTTTTGGGTGCAATGCTCCAACATCCGGTGATTCATGGAGCCGGAGCCTGCGGATCATCAAGCGCAACAGCACTATACGCGCGCGGAGACGAAGCCGCAAGCACCCGTGCAAAAGCGGTGGTCTCGTTGTGTTGTCCGGCTCTGGTTCCGGCTTTGCGAAGAGCGTCCATTCCTTCGTCTACCCGGCAACAGAAGAGATGGGAAAGACCAAGGTCATGGAGCAGACGCCAGTTTTCCCTGTGTTGCGCAGACAGACGGGCGAGCA
>JAVBVM010000067.1:0-16866 GCA_031554295.1 Desulfovibrionaceae bacterium
AATGGAAAAAGCCCGCCGCATGGCAGAGGGTGGCTCGCGTTAATAATTTTTTTCACTTTACTGCCCTACAGACGGTCGGCGCGCCTTAGGCGGCGCAACGGCCGGCGTGCCTAAAAATCGACCGAGTAATTCGCGAAGAACGACAGACCGGGTTCCCAAACGTCGTATCCGCGCATGTTCGCCAGGTAGTTATAATACCGGGCATCAAAAAGATTATCAACGCCGATGGAGATTTCGTGCCTGGTCATTCCAATGGCGAAGGCATAGCCGGCGGCCACATTCATGGTCATGTAGCCGGGGCTGTAGTCCACACCTTGGGGTTTTTCGTGTTGCGGCGCGGTCATCACGCTCTCCACGCGCGCCCACAGGCCGGAGGCGTGCGTGTAGTCAATGCCGAGGGTGCCGGTGAGCGGGGCGACGCCGGGCAGGGGCCGGTCCTTTTCTTCGTCGCGGCCGTAAAGGGCGCTCAGGTTGCCGTACAGGCCCCAGCGCTCGGCGAACTGCCAGCGCGCTTCCAGTTCCGCGCCGTAGATGCGGGCGTCGTCCACGTTTTCCAGCATGATCACGGTGGGCGACTGCTGTTTTTCCGCGATGTAGTTGGTGACGAAGTTGACGAACAGGCGAAGATCCGCGCTGAACGGGTTTTTGCCGTAGTGCAGACCGTATTCGGCGTACAGGCTCTGTTCCGGGTCCAGGTTGGGATTGCCGTACAATTCCTTCCCGCCGCCCAGATTGATGTATTTGAAGCGCTCCATGAGGTCGGCCGCGCGATAGCTGGAGGCCAGCAGCAGGGACTGCGACCATGCCTCGTCCATATCCCAGGTCAGGCCGGCGTGCAGGTGCCAGCCGATGTCGTCATCGCTGTCCGCCCCGTAGATCTTGGTGGAAGTGCCGGGGTAGGGCGGGTTGACCTTGTAGAAATCGTCATTCAGGGTGTGCACGCCGTCCAGTCGGGCGCCCATGTTCAGGGTGAAGGACTCGTTCAGTATCCAGTTGTCTTCCGCGAAAATGCCGAGAGAGGTCTGGCGCGGTTCCGGCAGGGGCTGGTCAACCAGCGGCCCCTGGGGGAATTGGCGGGTGCGGGTGGAGTCGGTCACCTTCCAGGTCCAGAAATCCAGGCCGGCCACAATGGTGTGGTCGCCGGCCTCAATGGTGCCCTGGAGTTTGGCGCCGTAAGTTTCATGGTCGGCTGACGGTTTGATGAACCGCACGGGCGCGGGCGTGTTGGTGACTTCTACCCGGCGGTCGTTCTTGGTGTAATAAAAATCGGCGTGCAGGGTCTTCAGGTATTCGCCGTTCACGTCCACGTCGCCGTCAACGCTGACAAAGGTGAAGCCGGCCCGGGGATAGGTGACGTAGGCCATCAGGGGCATGGAGGACACGCCGCCGGGCACGCCGATGTCATCGCCCTCCAGGTGCATGGCTTCAACGGTGATGCTGGCGTCCTGCCAGGGCTTGAAGCCCATGGCCACCCTGCCTTGCTGGTCGCTGAACTGGCTGTTGGCGACTTTTTCCCGATCGCCGCCGTAGGTGTCATCGTAATCGCGCAGGGCGCCGGAAACCAGACCCCAGACGTTTTCCGTGCTGCCGCTCAGGTTCAGATACGCGCTGCCGCCCTCGGGGTTGGAGCTGGCCGAACCGGCCAGGCGGCCGTGGACTTCCGGTTTGTCGGTGTAGTCCGCCTTGCGTGTGATGATGTTCACCACGCCGCCGATGGAGCCCGAGCCGTACAAAGCGCTTACCGGGCCCTTCAGCACTTCGATGCGCTCAATGTCCATGGGGTTGATGAAGCCGAGGCGGGCGTTCATGTCCGTGGCCGTGTTGATGCGCTTGCCGTTCAGCAGGATGACGATGGAGGGGCCGGTCAGGCCGCGGATGGAAATGTCCTGCCCCCAGGGCGAGTCGCCGGTGCGGGTCACGCCGGGCAGGCGGGTCAGGGAATCGGCCAGGCTGCCCTTGGGGTCCACGCTGATTTCCTCGGAGGTGACCACGCCGACGCTGCCGGGCGTTTCCGACTGTGAAGCGGCATAGCCGCGCGCCGTGACGATAACCGGGTCCATGAGCAGGGGACTGTCCGAGCGGGCGGCGGCTTCGGGGGCCGTGCGTTGCTCGGCCGCCAAAACGTGCGGGGGCAGGGCCAGGCTGAAGAGTAAGGCGAGAGCGGTGGAAAAACGAATGCATTTCATTTTTAAGCTCCTGTGAATATTTCTCATATTAACAGTGGGCGGTCCGTGCTCGCCTTTTCGCCACCGGCATGGATACCTGGAGCATGTCCTCCGCGACGCGGAGAAAGAGCTCCCAGCCAGGCCAGTACAGTTTCCAATTCCGTTCTTCCAGTTCCGCGAAGCCCGTAATGCCGGAAATAACGGGAGCAAGCGCTCCGTCCCGCAGCATGGAACCCTGGAATTCCTCTGAAAGCAGGAACGCCAGTATCTCGTGCGCGGCAACGGACGCGCCGGCGGCAAGGCAGGCCGACAGCGGTATGGCCAAAGCGCCGCTGGCCGGCCAGATCATGCGCCCGCTTCCGCCCCGGAAAGCGCGGGCAAAGCCTGGAATGATGACGGCTGCGGAGAGTTCGTTTTGCGCGATACGTTTGTTGATGTCAATTGGATTGCTGGATGTGTCCAGTCTGTTGAAAAGGCCGCGCGCGGAAGCGCCGTAAAGTCCGCCCAGGACCGCGCGCAAAAGGTAGGGCATGGGCGTGTCCGCCGGCGGGCAGCCGATCAGGCCGGGAAAATCCGGAGCGCATAAATCAGCCCAATCGTTGAGCGGGCGGGCGAGTCCGGCGGAAGCGGCCAGCACGCCCGGCACCACCGCGACCACGCGCAGGTGGGGAACGGGCGGAGTCAGGCCGAGCGCCGCGAACTCCTCCCGCAGCGGCGGGAGCGTTCGGCCAGGCAGGTCAAGCAGCCCTTGCCGGGCCAGTTTCCCGGCGTGCAGGGCCATTTGCGGGTAGGCGGTGACGGTCAGGGCGGGTAATTCGCCGGTTTGCCCCAGGTGCCCAAAAGAGGAGGCGAAAGTGAACATTTCCGAGTGGATGTCGGGAATGCCGATTTCCACGCCCGGCCAGCGAGCACGGATGGTCTCCCTGGCGCGGCGCATGATGTTGGGCGGTAAGGCCAGATAAACGCGCGTTTTCATGAAAAGATCTCCTGAGTAAGGCGTTGGCCGCGGCGAAGCGCGTCGCGCGCCCGGAGCAGCGTTTCATCCAGTTGGCGCAGTTGGTCGTGGCAGGCCCGTTCGCTGTCGTCCAGCTCCAAAAGGCGCCGCATGCCGCCTTCGCCCATAATCAGCCGGCGTTGCGCGGCCAGCATCAGAACGGAGTCGTGAGTGGCGATGATGGCGATTTTTCCGTGCCCGGCCAGAATGCTCAAGGCCAGATGTTTGTCGATGCCGGCATTTTCCACCTCGTCGATAAGCACGATGGGCGCGTCGGAGACCACGGCGATATCCGCGATCATCAGCGCCCTGGTCTGGCCGCCGCTCAGACGTTGCAACAGGCTGCCGGGAGCCATGGGCTCACCGCAAAGCGTATTGGCCAGGGCCAGCACCCGGCCGGGCCAGGAATCCCGTCCCGGGCCCGCGGATTTACCGATGCTGGCCGCATGGGTTTCGATGAAGCGTTCAATGGTGGCATCCACAGTGAAGTGGGTGCGCTGCGAAAGCGTGGCCACCAGGCGAGCGCCGCGTTGCGGCGGTTCGTCCTCGAGGGCGATGAAGCGCACGATCCGGCCCGAGGGGGTATCTCCCTCGGCGAACTGCTCGATGTCGGCCAACAGTTCGCTTTTGCCGGATCCGGTCGGGCCCGCGACGGTCAGGCTTTCCCCGGGATGCAGGATCAGGCTGCCAATTTCTTCCGGCCTGCCGTGACGATCCGCTCCTCCGAGTATTTCAAGGCGCTTCAGCATGCCGTCTCCGCGATGAGCAGCTTTTCAACGCTGCCGGATTGAAATTTTTTGCCGATTCGCCGTTCGCCGGTACAATAGGAACAGATAGAGGCGGGCATGTCGTGGCGCAGCATTTTGCCGGAAAGCTCCCCAGTCTCCGGATATTTCAAGATGGCTCCGGCCAGCCGCAAGGCGCCGGTGCCGGTAAGGCCGTTGATCGGAAAAACCGCCGCCGAGGCGTTGATTGTGGATATGCCATAGGCCAGGACCTCGCGCTCGGCCTGGGACACGAGATCCCCCTTGGTCAGCACGGCCACGTCCGCCAGGGCGAGCATGGGCCCCATCTTTTCCGGCGCCTGCATGCCGCCGAGACAATCCACCAGGGTGACCGCCAGGACGCCCTCCACATGCGGCGCGCAGCGCAGGCACAAGCCGGCGGTTTCCACAAACAGAACGTCGGCCTTGACCTTCTTCCCCCACTCCAGAGCTTCTTCCATGTTGGAGATGAAATAGTGGTCCGGGCACAAATAGCCGCTCAGTCCGCCGATGGCGGGAATCCCCAGGCGTTCCCGATACAGCGCCGGATCCAGGGACACTCTGGTGTCAAATTTGACGGCCGCCAGAGCAAGGCCGGCCTCCGCCAGGCGAGCGGCGACGTGCGCGATCACCGCGGTTTTTCCGGCACTGGGCGGTCCAGCCACAATAATTGGCTTCACATAGCCCTCGCATAGTGTATGAAATTGATTTTCGTTTTCATTTTATCCGCGCAATTTACTTAGTCGCGAAACGAAAAGCAAGCCTTTTGCGAGGTTTTTTTCGAAGTGTCCCCGGCATTGAAGGCGAGGCGGAACCCGGATAAAGCCCGGGGTCCGAAGGGCCGTTTCAAACAAGCGTGATGATGGGAAATTTAAAGTTGCTGGCGGAATTCCGTTTTACCGCAGCGTGAAAACAAACGGCACCAGCACCACGGTATTCACAGGGCGGCCGGCAACCTGCCCGGGAATGAAGCGTGTTTTACGGGCCGCGGCAAGGGCGGCTTCTTCGAAATAGCCGGCGGGGTGGGCTTCCTCAATGCGGCAGTCTTGCGGCAGTCCCGCAACGTCCACTATGAGCCGAACCACAGCCTGCCCCTGGATGCGCGAGCGTCGCGCCCTGGAGGGATATTCCGGAGTGACGCGGCGCGAGATGACGGGGGCCGTGTCGACCGCGTCCGCGTCATAGGCGAGCAGACCGCCTGGCTGCAAAGAGGGCCCTTGGCGGGGAGCTCCCGTGCCGCCTCCGCCGGGCGTTGCCGCGCTGCCGGGAGCAACGGCGGGGGGGGACGCGGATGAGGGCGCCGGAGATTGGGGGGGAACCGGCGTTTCCTGGAGAGGCGCGGCCTGTTCCTGTTTTGGGGCTGGGGCGGCCGGATGGGGCCGGACAACGTTTTTTTGGGGGGCGGGTTTGGAAATTTCAGGCTTGGCGGGCTCCGGCGCGGGTTCTTCCAGCTTGGGAACAGGAGGAGGCGTAGGCCCTGATGGCGCTCCGACGCCGGCCGGGTTCGCGGGACCAAGGGCGTCCACCAGATTTACTTGATAGACCAGAGCCGGCTGGGAGTGGGGAGTTTTCAGAAAGGCAAAGACCACGCCCAGCAGCGCGGCATGCAGAATAGCGGATAAAAGCAGAAAAACTAGCCGTGCCGGCATTATTACCTCTTTGAGCCACCCGCCCTTGGCAAGCGGCATAATCCCCCGCGCGGAGAAAGCTCCCGCACTAAAACGGGAACGGCCCCGGTCGCAGGTATTCGTATGCGACCAGCAGTTTATACGCAAGCCCCTCCGGGAGGCGCGGGCTGCTCCCTCTTACGCGCGCAATTGGGACTTGCCGCGATTCCGCCAAACCGCTATATTGAGTAAGGAACAATGTTTTCTTTGTAAATTAGGTATATACTGATTGTTGAACGGAGGTTTTCATGCATAAGCCCATTTCCACGTTGTCCGCTCCCGCCGCTGTTGGCCCGTATTCGCAGGGCATTGATCTTGAAGGGCTCATCTATACATCGGGACAGCTGCCTCTTCATCCCCAGACCAAGGAAATGCCTGCTGATATAGCGGCTCAGGCCCGGCAGTCGCTGGAGAATGTGAAGGCCGTTCTTGCCGCGGCCGGTTCCGGCCTTGACAAAGTGGTCAAAGTGAATGTTTTCCTGGTTGATATGGAAGACTTCGGCGCGATGAACGAGGTTTATGCCACCTTTTTCACCCCTCCCTATCCGGCTAGAAGCTGCGTGGCTGTGAAAGCCCTGCCTTTTGGCGCCAAGGTGGAGATTGAAGCGGTCGCTTATGCCTTGGACTGCGACTGCGACTGCGACTGCGGCTGCGGCTGCAACGGCTGATCTTTTTCCTGAAATTTTTCGCATCACGCCGCGGGCGGCGTGATGCGATTTTTTTAGGAAAGCTTGCTTTTTTTATGGCAAATGATTACTAATTTTGTTAAACATTAAAAAATACCTGTTTAAAAAGAATTTATCAGAAGGTCGCCTATGCCCGCCGCAACCCGTATGACAAGACAGCGCAGTGTTATTCTTGAGGAGCTGCGCAAGCTTTCCTCGCATCCGACAGTGGACGAGTTGTATGCGATTGTGCGTACCCGCATGCCCCGCATCAGCCTGGGCACGGTCTACCGCAATCTGGACGTGCTTGCGGCATCGCGCGAAATACGCTGCCTGGAAAATGCCGGCACGCAGAAACGTTTTGATGGCATGGCCCGCCCGCACCCGCATGTGCGCTGCACTGTCTGCGGCAAGGTGGGTGATGTGCACGGCGGTGTTGTCGTCCCAAGCCTGGTCGGCGTGCACGCCGACGGGTTCCGCATTCATGCCGCCCAGGTGGAGTTCGAGGGCGTGTGCGCGCGCTGTGATGAGGCCAAAAGCGCTTAGCGCTGTTTAGTCGTTTCCATGTGGCGTCCCCCTTCGTTCGGAGGGGGACGCTTTTTTTCTATAAAGAAAATCGAGCCCCTGCCGATATGATTGGTAAGCTGGCATCCAGCTTGCATTAAATCCCGTGGAAAAGACCAGTACGGCAAAAAATTCCATGCGGGGTACGACATGGCTGAATTAAACTCCGGCAGTATATACTTCTCAGGCTTGGGCAACGGTACCGACTTCGCGACCGTCATCACCCAACTGAAAGAAATTGAGCTTATCCCGGCTAAGCGCATGGCGCTTTGGCACGCGGACTGGGAGCGGCGCTATAACGCCTTCCAGGAACTGCGCGGCGAACTCGGCAACCTGCGTTCCTCCCTGCTGAAAATGAACAGCATGGATAAGTTCCTGGCCAAAAGCTACGACTCTTCATCGCCGGATCAGATCGGCGCCACCGTGCGCTCGGAGGCGGCTGAAGGCACCTACAAGGTGGAAGTCAACCGTCTGGCCAGCAATTCCATACTTACCCTGAACACGGGCCTTACCAGCAAAAACGCCAAGGTCAACAGCACTTCGGCCAACCAGCAGTTTACCTACGAGTATAAGGGAAAGTCACACACCATTGCCGTGCCCTCGGGCACCACGCTGGAAGGATTCAAAAACCTGATCAACAAAGATCCGAAGAATCCGGGAGTTTCGGCAAACATTATCGATAATAACGGCACCTTCATACTCCAGATCATGGGCAAGGAGCAGGTCGCCAAAGCCACTCTCAGCATTTCCGACGTGGCCACCACGACTTCCGGCGCGAGCATGAGCACGGACTGGAATACCCAGAACAATACTTCGCTCACCCTGACCGGGGTGAACACCTCTGTGGACGGCATGGACACCGTGGTCAACCCTAGCGGCGTGGAGAAGACGTTCGCCATCAATTACAATGGCGTGAAGCACGAGATTAAACTGGCTGCCGGGGCCACCCTGCAAACGTTGAGCGACAAGCTCGCGGCAAAAAATATTTCCGGCAGTCTGAACGCGAACGGCATTTTCGAAATTTACGGTAAGGATCCGGGCACGGGCGCGCAAGTCACCATTGTGGAAGGCGATGACGTGGACGGCCTGGACATCAGCAAAAACGCGAACTGGACAAAAAAGGCGCACACGGTGATGACCTGCGCCACGCCGCTGGATTCGTCGTCCGATGTGCTCAATAGTACGGGCGCGATCCAGAAATTCTACTACAAAATCGGCACGACCCAGCATTCGGTTGACGTCAACCCCGGCGACACCTGGGACGATTTATCCCAGGCCATTCAGACCGAAACCCCGAACGTAAACGTGGAGTGGGTTCCGGTGGGCGGCAGGCAGGTTATGCGCCTGTCCACTGATCGCCTGAACACGGACGAGAATATCTCCATCCAGTTCGGCACCACCATGACCGGCGCTTTTTCCGACGCAAGCCAGTGGGATATGCAGGCCGGGGAAAATGCCCGCTACCGCATCAACGGCTGGCCCGCCGGCGACTGGCTGGAATCGCCCAGCAACGTGGTCTCCGGCGCCATTGCCGGGGTGGACATTCTTCTGAAAGACGCGCCCGAAATGACCGGCGATCCGGTCGTGGACGATGCGGCGAAAATCAAGGGCACCCTGACCATCAAGACGGATATGGCTAAAATCCGTGAGAACATCCAGGGCTTTGTCGACGCGGTGAACGCCGTGCGCACCAAAATCAAGGAACTGACGGATTTTGACAGCAACAAATCGGTCACGGAATGGGATCCGGGCAAATCGGAAAACGCGCAATCGCTGTTCACCATGCAGAAGGGTTCCATTCTGACCGGTAACTACGGTGTGCAGCTGCTGTCTTCGCAGTTGAAAAGCGGCGTGGCCGACTCGGCCAAGGGCTTTGAGTACAGCTGGTCAAAAGACGGCGCGGTCTATGGGGATCTGTACACCTCACTCTCCCAGATCGGCATCCTGACCGTGGCCAAGGAAGGGCAGCCGGATACCGGCCTGCTGACCATCGACTGGGATAAACTGGACGCCGCACTGGCGCGTGATCCTGGTGCCGTGGCAGAATTGTTCGCCGCGGAGAACAAGGGGCAGGTGGATACCTACGACTTCAGCTACATGTCGTCCGTGAAAGGTTCCACGGTGCCGGGCGCGTATAAGGTCAGCTATACCATCAATCCGGACGGCACCATCAGCAATCCGATGATCGACGGAAAGCCCGCCGGCTATGACTCTGAAACCAACCAGCTCACTTCGCTGCAAGGCAATTCCAAAGGTATCGCCTTGCAGATCGACAACTTGGCTCCCGGCAGTTATTCGGGCACCGTGCGCATTAAGGAAGGCAAGCTCGTCAGCCTGGAAAAGCAGGTGAGGGGCATGTTGAGCGAAGAAGGCGCCTTGAAGATTCTGGAAAACAATTACACCGATATTATGAAAAATATCGCCAAAAAGATTGATACGGAAGAAGCGCGCGTGAGCCAGTGGGAACGCCGCCAGCGCACCCGCTTCGCCCGGCTCGAGGCCCTGCTCGGCACCTACGATGCTCTGAACAAGCAGGTCGAAAGCCAGATCAAATCGTTGAGCAGCAACAGCGGCAAGTAACGGAAAGGCATACATAGGCGGAAATATTCATGCAGAAGGCAACACAAGCATACGTTCAAGCGCAGGTCACCACAACATCACAGGGGCAACTGCTCGTCTTGTTGTATGACGGCGGCATAAAATATCTTACCCAAGCCAAGGAAAAAATCGCGACCCGCGACGTCAAGGCCAAGGGAAATCTCATTTCCCGCGCCCTGGACGTGATCAACGAACTCGACGGCAGCCTGAATATGGATAAAGGCGGCTCGTTGGCGGAAAACCTGCACAAACTGTATTTCTATTGTTCCACCCGGCTTTTGCTGGCGAATATCCGCCTGGACCCGGCCCTGATTGATGAAGTCATTCAGATCCTTTCCGGCCTGCGCAGCGCGTATGCCGAAATTCTCGACAATCCGGAAGCCCAGGCCGTCGGCGCGCAGATAGCCGCCGCGCAATCCGCCAACGCCAAAAACCCGATGCGCGCCCCCATCGCCATGGTCAGCCCGCCCGCCGTCCACCCCAACGCGCATTCCGACCGCGCCCGCGCGCAAGCCTATGGACAGCAAGGCGCCCAACAGGTTCTTGCCACAGTCCGCCAGGCCGTCGAAAACGCGCCCGAGCCCCAGGCCGCGAAAGAACCCGCGTCCCTCACCCCGCCTCCAGCACAGGGCTTCGGGGCGCGGAACCTCGCGGCCTCCGCGCTCTACCGCAGAGCCGCCCAAGGCTAGGCCGAAAAATATGCCTCCGGCGGCCAAGGGCCATGGGTCCCCTTGGAACCCCGCATAACCGGCCGCGCGGTTATTTCGCGAATGGGCCGGATCACTCAAGCAAAACTCCCGGTCGCGGAATAAACGCGCGGCCGGGAGTTTTTATTTTGGGGGCAGGCGCGATCCGCATGCGGGCTTCAACCCGCGCCTGACCATCACCGTCTTTGGCGCTCTTTCCTGGAGTTTCCAGGAAAGACGAAAACGGCAAGTGTTTGCCGGATTCCCGCCCTTTCCCCGATTGACCACCCGGAGCAAATCAGGCATGAACGGGACGGTAATTTCATATCCAAGGACGGAAGCGTGAGCAGTTTATTAGAGCGAGAAACGGCGCGGCGACGCACCTTTGCCATTATCAGCCATCCGGACGCGGGCAAGACCACGCTGACCGAAAAGTTGTTGCTGTTCGGCGGCGCCATTCAGATGGCGGGCACTGTGAAGGCGCGCAAGACCGCGCGCTATGCCACGTCGGACTGGATGGCCATGGAGCGCGAGCGCGGCATTTCGGTCACCACTTCGGTGATGCAGTTCCCGTATAAAGACAAGGTGATCAATCTGCTGGACACGCCCGGCCACCAGGACTTTTCCGAGGACACCTACCGGGTGCTGACGGCTGTGGACGCGGCTTTGATCGTGATCGACTCGGCCAAGGGGGTGGAGGCGCAGACGAAAAAGTTGATGGATGTCTGCCGCATGCGCGCCACGCCGGTGATCACCTTCATTAACAAGCTGGACCGCGAGGGGCTGCCGCCGCTCGACGTGATGGCCGACATTGAGCAGAACCTGGGCATTGAGTGCGCGCCGGTGACCTGGCCGGTGGGCATGGGATCGACCTTCAAGGGTTCGTTTGATCTGCGCACGCGCACGCTGCATGTATTTGCCTCGCGCCAGGGCAGTGTGATCCAGGAAGGCACGCTGATCCATGAGGACAGTCCGGAACTTGAGGAATACCTGGGCGATCAGGCGGCGGATCTGCGGGCGGACCGCGAGCTGCTGGCTGAAGCCGGAACGCCGTTCGATCTGGAATTGTACCGGGCGGGCAGGCAGACGCCGGTCTTTTTCGGCAGCGCCATCAATAACTTCGGCGTGCGCGAACTGCTGGACACCTTTGTGGAAATAGCGCCGCCCCCGCAGCCGCGCCAGACGCTGACGCGCCTGGTTTCGCCCCTGGAGGAGGAATTTTCCGGGGTGGTGTTCAAAATCCAGGCGAATATGGACAAGGCGCATCGGGACAGGATGGCCTTTCTGCGTCTCTGTTCCGGTGTGTTCCAACGCGGCATGAAGCTGCGCCACCACCGCACGGGCAAGGATGTGGCCGTGGCCAACGCCACCATTTTCATGGCCCAGGATCGCACCAACGTGGAAGATGCCTTTCCCGGCGACATCATCGGCATTCCCAATCATGGGACGATCAAGATCGGCGACGCCTTTACGGAAAAAGAGCCGCTGATCTTCATCGGCATCCCCAATTTCGCGCCCGAGCATTTCCGCCGGGTGCGCCTGAAGAATCCGATCAAGGCCAAGCAGTTGCAGAAGGGATTGGAGCAGTTGGCCGAGGAGGGGGCGGTGCAGTTGTTCCGGCCGCTGATCAACAACGACTATATTCTCGGGGCGGTGGGCGTGCTGCAGTTTGACGTGATCGTCGCGCGCCTGGCCGATGAATATGGCGTGGACGCGGTGTACGAGCCGACCTCCACGCATACCGCCCGCTGGATATACTGTGACGATAAAAAGCGCTTTGAGGAATTCAAGGGCTATTATCGCGCGGAGTTGGCCGTGGACGCCGAGGGCGCCCTGGCCTATCTTGCCCCGAACCCCTGGCGCTTGGAGTCCGCTGTCGAGCGCTTTCCCGAAGTGGAGTTCCGTTCCACCCGGGAGATCAATCGGGGAGAGTAAATTTCTTCCTGGCGGCGGAAAAGGGGGAATGGCTCCCCTCAAGACCCGTCACTCAGACGCTCAACACAGTTCGGCTATTTCCTTGAAACGCTGGAAGTCAAAGGACGAAGCCACCAACTGCGCGGCCTGGCGAATTTTTACCACGTCCCGCAGCTTGTGGCGGGTCAGGATGTTTTCCATTTTTCGGGCCACGGCGTAGGTGCCGTCGCGCACCACGATGATTGGCACGTTGTGCACTTCGGCGCGTGTCAGGATGATGTCGCTCGGGTAGAGGTTGCCGGTCAGGATCAGGCAGGGGCAGTCGCCTTCCAGGGCCAGCAGTTGGATATCCGTGCGATCGCCGCCGACGATGATCGCGGAATTTTTATGGCGCTGGAAGTGGGTGAGGAAGTTTTCCACCTGCATGGTGGCGATCAGGAAATTCTCGACAATACGCTCGCTCTTGGCCGGCGAGGAGATGATCTTGCCGTTCAGGCGCTCGGCCAGGTCCGCCACTTTGATGGCGTTCATAAGCGGGTCGTGCGGGATCACCCCCAGCACGCTGACTCCGTTGCGTTCCAGGCAGGGGCTGATCAGGCCCTCCACCTCGGCCATGAAGGTTTTCGGAATATCGTTGAGCACCACGCCCGCCAACTGATCGCCCAGGGCGTCCTTGTAGCCCATCAGCATGTCATAGCCCAGCTCCTTCTGGAAGCGATCGAGAACCAGCGTTTTCAGGCTGAGCTCGCGCACAAGACGGATGCCGTGAATATTGCAGTAACGGCCGGAAAGCATACTGCCCGAGCCCGCCACAATCACTATGTCGTGCTTTGCCGCAAGTTCCCTGTAGGCCGAACGGATAGACGGCAGATAATCCTCGCTGTGCCCGGAAAAAACGCGGACTTTGAAATCCTGCGTCACCAGCACCGGGCAGACCTTATCAGCCGGATTGTCCAATCCCAGCACATCCTGGACGAAAAAGGCGTCTTCGTCGCCGAGAATGCCGTTCTGTTCCGTAGGCATGGCCCCGACCGGCTTCATGTAGCCGACGTTCATGCCTTCCTTCTGAAAGCGCAGGCCAAGCCCGAGGGCTAGCATATTTTTCCCGGAATAACTGGTGGTTGCGCCAATGTAGATGCCGACCGCCATATATGCCTCCTGGGCTGCGAAAGCCCGGTTTATTCGTCGCTTTCGCCGTCGTTACCCGCGGCGGATTCGTCATGTTGGAAAATGATGTGCGCGTCCACAACCAGGGCGCCGTCCTCGTTGACCATAACCGGGTTGAACTCCGCTTCGGCGATTTGCGGGAAATCCAGCGCCATTTGCGACATGATCAGCAGAATATCCTCAAGGGAATTCATGTTTACGGCCTTTTCCCCCCGCATGGCCTGCAAAATGGGGTAGGCTTTCAGTTCCCTGGGCATGGCCGCGACGCTTTCCAGGCTTAAGGGGGCCAGGCGCGCTGAATAATCGTGCAGAACCTCGGCGTGGACGCCGCCCAGGCGCAAGGTGATCAGCGGGCCGAACTGGCGGTCGCGCCGCAGGCTGATGATAAGCTCGCGCGCATTGTGCGGGGCCATGGCCTGCACCAGGCAGCCCGTGATGTATTCATCTTTGCGGGCCCGCTGCACGCGCGCGGTGATGCTGTTGAAGGCGTCGCGCACTTCCTCGGGCGTGCGCAGGTTCAGCCGTATGCCGCCCACGTCCGTCTTGTGCGGAATATCAGGGGAGGCGATTTTGACCGCCACCGGGAAACCGATCTGCCTGGCCGCATTGATGGCTTCGTCGCTGCTGCGCGCCAGACGCGTTTCCGGCAGGGACAATTCATATGCCTTGAGCAAATTTTGCGCGGCCAGCCCGGTCAGTTCGGCGACCCTTTCGGCCTTGGCCGCCTCGAGCACCTGTTCCGCCCGCGCCAGATTGCTGCGATAGGACACTTCCACCGGCAGCGGCTGCTCAAGCCACAGGCTGTAGCGGGACATGGCGCCAATCGCGGCGATGGCCGGCTCGGGAAAGTCAAAGCAGGGTATGCCGGCCTGGCTCAGCATCCGGCGGGCGTTGCCGAGCAGTCCGCCGCCCAGCAGGCAGGTGAACACGGGCTTGTCCGAAGCGGCGGCCGAGTCAATAATCACGGCGGCCGCCTCTTCGATATGTTGGCGGCCCGTGGGCGCGGCAATGGCCAGCACGGCGTCCACGGCGTCGTCTTTGAGCACGATGTCCAGGGCCACCTTATATCGGGCGGGCGTGGCGTCCCCGATGATGTCCACCGGGTTGTACAGGGCCGCGAACGGCGGCAGGCAGGATTTCAGGGCGTCAACCGAGTCCGGCGAAAGCGCGGGCATATGCAGCGCGGCCGCTTCGCAGGCGTCCGCCGCGAGTATGCCGGGCCCGCCCGCGTTGGTCAAAATGGCCAGGCGCGGTCGCCTGGGCGGTTTCTGGCCGGCGAAGGCCCCGGCCAGGCTGAACAGCTCGTTCACGTCGCGCGCCCGGATCACTCCGGCCTGGCGAAAGGCGGCCTCATAGGCGAGATCTTTTCCGGTCATGGCCCCGGTATGGGCCGAGGCGGCCCGGGCGCCGGTGGCCGTGCGGCCGGCCTTGAGCAGGATGACGGGCTTTTGACGCGAGGCGTCATAGGCGGCGCGCAGAAACTGCCGCCCGTTTTCTATGCTCTCGACATAGCCGGCAATGACCCGGGTGTGCGGATCCTGGGCGAGATAGCGCAAAAGGTGCGCCTCATCGAGCACGGCTTTATTGCCTGTGCTGATGAATGAGGAAAAACCGATATTGCGTTCCGCCGCCCAGTCGAGAAGGCCCACGCACAACGCGCCGGATTGCGAGAAAAAGCCGATGGTTCCCGGCTCGACCGGGCTGGCGGCGAAGGTGGCGTTTAGGTTGGTCCGGGTGTTGATAAGGCCCAGGGAGTTCGGGCCGAGCAAGGCGATATTATGGTGCAGGGCAATGTCTTTCAACTGGGCTTCCAGAGCCCAGCCGGCGCTGCCCGCCTCCTTGAAGCCGGCGGAAATGACGATGGCCGCGCGCACCGGCAGGGCGGCCAGTTCTTCAAGCACGCCGGGAACTTTGGCCGCGGGCACGCAGATGACCGCCAGATCGACCCGGCCCGGGAGGTCGCCGATCTTGCGAAAAGCCGGCACGCCCGCTATGTTGGCAGAGGAAGGGTGGACAGGGTAAATCGGCCCGGTGAACCCGCCGTTGAGCAGATTGCGCAACGTAAGGCCGCCGACCTTGTCCGGCTCGGCGGACGCGCCGATCAGCGCGATGCTGCGCGGAGTGAAAAGAGCGTTGAGATTTTCCTGTATCATAACAACCTGGCCGGATTTCCCGGCCCGCGGATGAGAGTGGTGTGGCCACATGCTGGAAGTCCTTCAAAAGAGAATCGGCTATCATTTCCGTCAAGTCAAGCTGTTGGAAACAGCCATGACCCACAGTTCCTGGATCAATGAAAATGATCTATCCCGGGAACATAATGAACGGCTTGAGTTTTTGGGCGACGCCGTGCTTGAGCTCTGCGTTTCGGCGGAACTTTTTTTACGCTTCCCGCACGAACGTGAAGGGGAATTGACGCGGCTGCGTTCGCGTCTGGTGAGCAAGCCGGCCCTGGCCGATCGAGCCCGGGAGCTGGAAATCGAGAACTGTCTGCTTCTGGGCAAAGGCGAAGAAAGCCAGGGCGGGCGGGAACGCGGCTCTCTTCTGAGCGACGCGTTTGAAGCGATGCTTGGGGCGGTTTTTATGGACGGTGGGTATGAGGCGGCCCGCGGCGTGGTGGGGCGTTTATTCGCCGACCGCTGGCCCGAGGTGCCGAAAACGCCGCTGCATAAAGACTATAAAAGCCGTTTGCAGGAGCTGACGCAAAAACGCTTCGGCACCCGTCCGGTCTATTCCCTGCTGGAAAGCAGCGGACCGGAACATGAGAAAATTTTCACCGTGCGCCTGACGATTTCAGACGACAGTTCGGATGAGATGGCTTTTATCGCAAGCGGCCCCAGCATGAAGCGGGCGGAACAGGATGCCGCGCTGCAAGCCTTGGCGGATCTTGAGGGAAACGCGCCTGAGGCGGATTTTCCCGCTGGATAGCGGTCTCGGCGAGACAACGGATGTCGGCCTACTCCACAAACCGGCTCCCTGGCCGGGCGGCGCGGAACAACCGGGCCGGACGCTGGCGCGCCGCGCGTTCCCCCGGTGGGGGCGACATTCTTTTTGCCAGTCATATTCATAATCTGTTGCGCACCATATGGCGGGCGCCGGAGACTTCGGAGGCCCGGGGGGCCGGTGCGGCCCCCCGGAATCCAGTCTTTGGTCTGCCTCAGCCAATGTGCCCGTTGGGTTCGAGCCTGTTAACCGCCGATGAGCTGCATGGCCATCTGCGGCAGCGAGTTCGCCTGCGAGAGCATGGCGACCGCGGCCTGAGTCAAAATTTGGTTGCGGACGAATTCCGTCATTTCTGTCGCCACGTCCAC
The DNA here is from genome assembly GCA_031554295.1 of Desulfovibrionaceae bacterium. Lineage (GTDB taxonomy): Bacteria > Desulfobacterota > Desulfovibrionia > Desulfovibrionales > Desulfovibrionaceae > JAVBVM01. Next base: position 16,493 of record JAVBVM010000067.1, read on the forward strand.
GTCGGAGATGCGCGATTCGGCAGCCTGCAGGTTTTCCGCCTGGATCTGGAGGTTGGTGATGGTGTTTTCCAGGCGGTTCTGCAAAGCGCCCAGCGAGGCGCGGATATTGTCCTTGGAGATGATCGCCTGGTTCAGCTTGTCCAGAGCCATCTGGGCGGCCGTTTGCGTGGAGATGGAGTAACCGGCGCCCTCGGCGGCCTGGTTGCCCACGCCCAGGAGGGACGCGGTGGCGCCGCCGATCTTGATGTAGTAATAGTCTTCCGCGCTGCTGTTGCCGGTGCCGAAGTGGATCTTCAACTCGCCCACCGACTGCAGGCCCGAGCCGTTATGCGTGCCGGACAGGGTGCCGTCAAGCAGCTTGATGCCGTTGAAGT
>JAVBVM010000025.1:0-15693 GCA_031554295.1 Desulfovibrionaceae bacterium
GGTCGTAAGCCACGGGCACGGAGTCGCGGATGACCACGCTTACCAGGCCGGGAGCCGAGTCGCCGTCATGGTCGGTGATGATCACGGGCAGGGGCAGCAGCAGCAGGTTGCCGCCGTCCAAAGCTTTAAGCAACTGGTCCGGATTCATGCCGGCCGCTTTCAGGGCTTCGAGCACCGCCGGATCCAGGCCGGCCGTGAGCTGATCCGTAAGGCCGGAGAGCAGGCCGGACAGGGCGCTGGAGTTGTGGCCGAGCGGGGCGAGTTGGTCGATGCTGGCCTTGCCGGCGTCATCAATAGTAAGATCCAGGATGGAGATGCCGCCGGACTTGACGATCAGGTGCTGGCCGGAGCCTTCCACGGTCAGTTCCGCGCCGCCGTTGCCGGTGGCATGCAGGCCGATGAGCTTGAAGAGGGCGGTAATGCCTTCCTTGCTCCAGGTCACGGCATTTTCGTCAGCCGGGCCGTCCGCGCCGAAGGTCAGGTCTTTCAAAGAGGCGGTGTAGGTCTGGCCTTCATTTTCCGTGCGCTCGTTGTCCAGGCCAAAGGCGTTGGTGACCAGCAGGGCCAGGTCAAGAAGGGAGGCGGGATCGGTCACGCCGGCGGTCAGGCCGCCCAGGAAGGCTTTGCCGATGCTGTCGAAGAAAGCCTGCGGGTCGCTGAGGTCGAGGTTGTCAAGCCCTTCCAGGATGGCGTTGCCCATGGCCTGGAGAATGGTCACGTTGGAACCCACGGAGGGATCCGGGCCGTCATCGTCCACCCGCACGACCACCGTGCCGAGGGTGGTGTCGTTGTCGCCGTCCACCACGTTGACGGGCAGGACGAAGGGAATGGGCTCGTCATGCGACAGGCCGAACACCTGCGCGCCCAGAGGATGATCCATCTGCGCGAGCTGGTTGTATTCCACCGTGTAGGTGCCATCCTCGCCGCGCACCAGGGTGAGTTCCAGCACAGGCCGGCCGTGCTGGAGGATGGTCAGCAGGCTGCCGTCCTCGCTCACGGAGCAGGTAAAGCCGTCGGCTTCGGCCGGGGTCTGCTGATTGTACACGTCAAGGGATTTCTGGACGAGAGCCTGGTTCCAGTTCACGTCCGCGATGCCGTCGGGCGCGTCGTAGTCCAGCTTCAGGGCGAATTCGCCGGTCAGCGGGAAGCCGCCGCGGGCGTCGGTTTCGTCAAATTGGCCGTAGCCGTGGCCGAACAGGGCGCGGGAATCGATGATCGTGATGTCCACGTCGTTGTATGCTTTGTCGCCATCGCCGTCTTCCACCACATAGCCCAGGTCAAGCTTTTTGGCGATGTCGCCAAGGCCGGTCGCGTTGTGTTCAATGGGCTCATACTGCTTATAGGAATAGGTCCAATGCCCATTGGAGTCCTGGCTAATCGCGCCCTCGGCCACCAGGGCGTTGTCCGGTCCGTAAATGGTGAAGGTTTTGCCGTCGGAACCGAATTCCACGGTCAGCTCGACGTGCTCGCCGTCAATAATCGCGTTAAAGTTCTTCACTTCTTCAGTGATGGATTCCTGGTTCCAGTAGACCGGGTTGTCCGCCGGGCCGTCCGCGCCGAACAGGGCGATCAGGTGGCCGGAGGTGGAGATCTCGCCGCCGTCGCGCAGGCTGGCTTCAAAGACCATGTCGTTGATGTCGCATGTGCCGGCGCAGGGAATGTCATCCTGAATCTTGATGGTCAGGTTGCCGTCGGTGTAGTCGCCGTCGCCGTCAGTGATGCGGAAGGGTACGTCCAGCCGCAGGTTGTCGCGGCCAAAGCCGTCATGGATGAGCGGGGCGTCCTGATCCACCATGTAGGTCGCGCCGCCGGGTGTAAGGGTGGCCCTGATGGTGAGCACCGGAGTCTTGTCGGCGTCGCCTTCGGCGTAGCCGATAACGGTGAGGCCGTTGGGGCTCAGTTCCCACACCACGCCCACGGGCTTGTGCTCGGCGTCATAGGTCTGGAAGCCGGCTTCTTTAAGCTCTTCCAGGTTCCAGCTGAAGGGGTTGGCCTTGGCCGGGCCGTCCATGGAGGCCGGGCCGTCCGCGCCGTAGGAGAAGCCGATGAAGCCGTGGAAGATCGATTCGTTGCCGATATTGCCGCGAACGTTATCGATAAAATGCAGCGAGTCGCTGCCGCCGGGCAGGTCCGCTTCGGCCAGTCTGACGGTGAAGTCTTCAGGGCACAGCTTCGGGCCGTCGTCTTCCACGATGATGCGCTGGGATTTGCTGACGAAGTCGCCATCGCCGTCAGTGGCGATGACTTTGAAGGGCAGCCGCAATGCGTCATCGTGGTCGGCACGGGTGGGACCGGCTTGCGGATGATCCAGGGGAGCGAACTGCGAGTATTTATACACGCCGTTTTCGTCGATGGATAAAGTGAAAACGACCTTGTCGCCGGCTTTGGCCAAGATGTTCGTGGGGTCGCTGTCATCGATCGTCAATTCCACGCCGCCGGAGGAGAGGCCCATTTCCTTCAGATCGCTCACATCCAGCTTGAACGGAACATCGGCCGGGCCGTCGGCGCCGAAGTTCACCGCAATCCGGCCGCTGGTGGAGAAGTTGTCCCATGCGCCGTCGTGATTGAAGTCGCGCGCGAACGTTTCGTCAAGCCTGTCGGCTCCGCGGACCCTGAGGATTTCAGGCCCGTCGTCATGGACGTTCAAATTGACGTCCAGCGTCGCGATCTGGCCGTCGTCATCATGCAGAACCAGCTTTAGCGGCTCGGGCAGGAACATCTTTTCGTTGTGCGCGTCCTGGTTGCCGCCCCCTGTGGGATGCTGCAGGCTCATGTACTGGATGAAGGACACCGTGCCGTTGTTGATGCCGCCGGCCAGGTTGCCGTCGTTGTCCGCCGCGATCACCACGAAAGCGATGTCGCCGGTGGCGGTGCGGCCGACAACCGCGCCGTCTTCAAAATACAGGAAAATCGGATCGCCGGCCGTGGTTTTCCAGCCGGAGTCCGTGCCGTCCTCGCCTTCAAAACGCAGGGCAAGCTGCGAGGGGCTGGACAGGCCAATATCGTCGGAACCGTCGCTGAACAGATTATACTTGATATTCTGCTGGGCGATGGAAACCGGATTTTTGCCGTCCAGATCCAGGTCTTCAAGCACACCCGCCACGGCGGCGGCGTTTTTCAGGTCACCGAGCGTGGCTACTTCGGCCGATGTCTGCACGCCGGCGGTGTCGTCGCTGGAACTGGGGATCGATCCGTTGTGAGAGATGACTTCCGGCGTGTCTTCCACCAGCTCCACCTGGTATTTGCCCAGGGGGGTTTCGGCCGTGTTGTTGTCCAGCGACGCTTCGGAGCCGTTCAGCGCCACTTCGTCGGCCCGGGCGAGAAGTTCAATGTTGATGGGCGCGCCGGTATTGGTCCAGTCGCCCGGCTTGAAGACCAATTCGTCGCTGATGGAATCGGTGGTGTTGCCCACGTTGAAGTGCCAGGAGCCGTCCGCTTCGATCCAGTAGGTGCCGGCGGTGGATTGCGCGGCCGAGGCCACCTGGGTGAACCCGGAAAGGCCGCCGGCGGTTGAATCCAGCGTCCAGCCGGCGTCGGACGGAATGCCGCGCACCACGATGGTGTGCCTTTCCGAACCGTCGTTGTCGGTGAAGCCGGCCTGCACGCCAAAGGTCAGGGTTTGCAGTTCGCCGGCCTTCAGGCTGCGAGAGCCGTCTTCATTGTAGGTCCATTCGGCGCCGGTTTTCGTGAACTCCTGCGAGCTTTCCTCAGCGAAGCCTTCGCCGGCGATGGGCTTGTCGGCCACGGCGTCCACCACCAGGGTGAACTGGCCGGGAACGATCACGCCGGGAACGTCCGCCGTGGACAGGGTCACTTCATAATAGATCTCCATGTCGGCGTCGCTGTCGTTATTTGGCGCGTAGACCCTGATCTCCATGGCGATTTCCGCCGGAGTGAGCGGCACGCGGTCGTTCGGGGAGCCGATGGTCACGGTGCGATCGCCGATTTCGAGGACGGTGCCTTCGGCAAAGCCCCAAAGCACTATGCCTTCAACGGCTGTGGTTCCGGTCGGGGCGATGGCGATCTGCAGGATGCCGGGAATGACATCCGCACCGGCCTCGCCTGTCAGGTTCTGGAAGGGGCGGGCGTCTTCGAACAGGACGTTCGTGAAAGTCATGTCCGCGCTGGGGATCTCCGTATCGATGCGGATGTCGATGTCGGCGCTGGGATATTCGATCCCGGCGGCAACAAGAGGAACTTCCGAAGCGCCGCCCCAGAAGACCGGGTTCAGCGGGTCCATGGAGTTCAGGCCATCCACCAGATTGCCGGCGTCATCGCGATAGTCGCCCATGCCGCCGCTGGCGCCGCCGCTGGCAGGCAGCAAGTCAGGATTGATGGCGGTAAAGAAGTCAACGCCGGAAAGAGTGGTCTGGTCGGGAAGCACAAAATCCGGCAGCGTTTCCCGGGTGAGATCCGTGAAGAAGCCGGCAATGCGGGTTGAAGATCCATCCTGGAAACGGAAGATCAAGTCATCGCCCGCCCGTTCAGGGAATGCCTGATCCGGGGTAAAGTTCAGTTGAATGGTTTGCCCGGCCTGGGCCTGAATGGTGGCCTGGCGGCCAGCCTGTGGTTTGGATACCGTAATAGTTGCCATAATTCCCTCCCCAGGGTTTTGTAGTGCTACCTATGTGACTTTTTAGTTACTCTCAGCCTGTTTGATGTAATTTAAAGTTACAAATGTAATTTTAAATAGCTTTTTTTTGAGCTTGCATCTTCCGCTATTTTATAACCCGTTGTTTAAGCTAAAAATTACTTTGCTTTTTTTGTCTAAAAATATTTCCACTGATATTAACAGCATCGCGCAATTAGGATTATCTTTTACCTATAAGGAAAAAATAATTTTGTCTATAGGTCCTATGAAAAAAAGTGATGTCTATATCCATTTTTTTCTCAACATAAAGATATAAATAGGAATATTTTTTTGATTATATGCGATGTGATGATTCTTCGCGTGTATACGAGGAAGTTCACCCGGAAATGCGGGTGTTTCTTGAAAAAGACGAAGACAAAATTTGGAAAGGAGGCGGAATGCCGTACGGCAGAGCGTAAAAGACAGGGCGTAAAAAAGGCATATATGCCCTTTTTATGCGGATTTAAATAGGATCGTCGCTAAACGTTCGCAAGCCGTTCCGGTTCTTGTTCCGAGCCTGTCCGCCCCGTTGCGAGCAGGCTGATGAAGCGGAACAGATACCGCAATTCCATGAAGAACAGGCCGAAGGGCAGGGCGAATTTACCCGCCCACCAGGGCAATCTGACCGTGGCCAGCATGAATTCGTTCATTTTGAAGGATTCAAGGAAGGTGAACCAGCCGCAGTAGGTGAGGACGCCGAAGAAAACGAGACCGATCAGCAGAATAAAGGTGGTCGGCCGGAACTCCGCTTCGGTCACCAGGTCGAGCACGATACCGGTGATGTCTGAATACATGAGGAAGCGCGCGAACAGGCCGGCGCCCGACATGATGGAGAAGACCATGGCCGAAACCACCAGGGTTTCGACGACGGATTTTTTCAGGAAGCTCCAGCGCTCGCCGCGCGGGGTGAAGCAGAGGGCAAGGAACAACAGGGTGGCGGCGCCAAAGGAGGCGGATTCCGTGGGGCTGAAAATGCCCAGGAAAATGCCGCCCACCACCACCAGCGCCACCAGGATGATCGGCCAGACTTTCAACAGGCTGCGCATGCGCGCGGCCCAGGCTATTTGGGTTTCATCACGCCGGCCAGAATGCCCATAAAAATGAACAGGGGCAATGTTACCATGTCCTGCGCCGCGACAATGTTATAACTAAGCGAAGTGGATTGCCAAATGGTCGCCTCAATACCATTCAGCGCGATAGAGCCGAGAAGGCCGCTTACGCCGAGAGACAAAGCGATGTGGACCCCGCAAAGCAGCAGAACAAGCATGAAAATAATGCCCCGCAGGCCGATAACGACCGGATCCATTCAAAGCCCCTTTTCTGCCGGCGGGAGCGTGCACATAGAAATGCGCGAGGCCACAACGCCGGCGCTGATGTTCTGTTGCCGCCATCCAGTGAGCGCGCAACTCCTTGCGCTTCACAGGCGGGCGGAATTCAGGAATATGCGGGGCGCGACATCATGCCATTGTGTGTTTGCGGCACGGAGTGGTCGCGGCGCTATAGACTTTTGAGGGGGCCCTTGCTTCGCGCGCGTTTTTCTTGGCCCGGCTTTGCCCGGGGTGAAGACAAAACAGAAACACCGTATGCGCCGCCAAGGGCGGAATGTTTTTTTATGCGTTATGCATCATAATATAATACAATGCCTTGCTGTATAAGATAGATTGCGGCTCTAATTTTTTGTCAACCAAAAATAGTTACAAGAGGAAGCGCTTCAACTACTTCCTTCTTCTTCTCCGGGCATTTTCAGATTGATCAGGGCCGGGCGGGTGAGTATTTCCGGCATGATGTTTTCCCGGAACCATTTATGGGTGGCATTATCCTGGTAGACCCTGTGCCACCACAGGCAGTATCGCAGTTTGGGCATATCCAGGGGAAAGTCGCGCCAGGCAAGACCTCTGGCGGCATGGGAGTTCGCCGCCACATGCCGGGGAACAATCAGCAGCAGATCCGACTGGGCCGCAATGGAAAAAGCTTCCTCATACGAGTTGATATGCACGCGCACGTTCCGCGCCTGCTTCAACCCCGCCAGCTTTCTTTCCACCGGCTCCTGCCAGCCCCCGCCCGTCAGCACATCCACAAAGGGGAACTTCAGCGCCGTCTCAAGGCTGGCCGGGGCTGTCGCCAGCGCGGGATGTCCTTTCCGGCCAAGCAGCAGCAAAGTGTCTTTTCCGATGACATGCCGAACCATATCGTGCGGGAACGCTTCATCCAGGCTGATAGCGAAATGCAGCTCGCCGTGGATCAGCTTCGATTTCGTGTACGTGTTCCAGCTTTCAACCACGAAGCTGATGCCTGGATTCCGCGTCACGCAGGCGGCGATGATGTCGCACAGCACATACTTCACCGTATAGTCGGGCGCGGCGATGGCGAATATTTTGGGAACGGCGTCCGGGGCGGATTCGCCGGTAAAAATACTTTGCATTTCCGGCAATAGCGTTTCGAGCTTTTTCTGAATGCGGCGCGCTTTTTCCGTCAATACATACTGATCGCCGGCGCGCATCAACAGCGGATCATCCAGCGCATCCCGCAATTTTGCCAAATGCCTGCTCATGGTGGGCTGGGAGATATGCAGCCGGCGCGCCGCCTGGCTCACGCCGCGCGCTTCCAGCAGCGCCTTCAGCGGCGGCAGGAGATTAAGGTCAATTTGATGCAGTTCTTTCATGGGCAACCCGCGCGGCGGAAACGTTTATCTCTGAATTTCGGGCAGGCGGCGTTCAATAGTCTTTCTTCCAGCCTATGCCCACCCGGCTTGAGCTTGATGAGGTGCTCCCCTCCAAGGTCACGCTCGGGAAAAGTTCGATTTCCACCCGTACGGCGGTGCTTTCCTGGGTCGCGCCCTGCTCGATGCCGATATAGATGCTGTCGTTGATATACTTGCCGGCTTCAATGCTGGGCGCGGCCGAGGCATCATCCCGGCTCGAGCCGTTGCCGGGCCCTGTCAGGTTTTCCGCTCCGGATTGGCCGGAGCTGCGGCGTTCCGTGTCATCCTGTGTTCCGCCCAGGCGCAACACGTCAAGGCCCAGGGTTTTGCGCATGGTGACCAGCGGGTTAAGCCCGCCCTGGCCGCTCATGGTCAGTTCACGCATGCCGTTGGCTAGCTGGAGCGCTTCAAACCGGCTCAAATCCGACATCCGTTTCCCGAACAGCACCTGCGCCAGCACTTCATCCTGCGGCAGGGGCGGCCGGCTTTCGAGGGAAAGCTTCAGCTTGCTCAAGGTGCCGCCGGCCTTAACAATGGCCAGAATATCCGACCCGGAATGGGTGAGTTCCAGGTTGACGGAGGGGTTGATAGTTCGGCCGCCGGTAAAGGCGATATCGCCGCCGCTGAAGGCGAACGGTTTGGAAAGCAGTTCGAACTGCCCGCGTACCGGCCGCAGAGAGCCCGTCAACTGGGGCGCGGCGGCCGGACCGCTGATGGTGAGTTTTCCCGCCCATTCGCTGTCCAGACCCCGGCCCCGGACAAAGAAATAGCGCGGTATCTCAATCTGGATGGAGAGCATGGGCCCTTTGCCGCTGGCCACGCTTTTCTGGTCGCCGCCGATTTCCAGGGTACGGATGCTGCCGCCCAGGCCGGAGATAAGCTCCAACTCGCCCCGCTCGACCAGGATATCCATGGCCACTACCGGGGTGACAAGCGGGCCGGTGATATTGAAGAGGCCGGACAAGGTGACGGAAAGATCGTCGCGGTGCAGCGGTTGCAAATGCTTAATCTGGCCGCGCAGGAGGAGCACCGGCTCGGTCAGAAGATCCAGGGCGCTGCCGTCAATGGCAATACTGCCTTTGTTCGCGTCGCGCGCGGAGAGAAGCAGGCGGGCCTCGCTTCCGGCTTCGGGGCTTTGCGTAACGTTGGCCTCCACATCAATGTGGGTCAGGAGGATGCCGTTCAGGGTATCCTCGAAGCGGCCGCCGGCAAGATGGGCCTGGCCGGAAAATTCCGGGCTCTCCAGCGTGCCCGTGGCGGAAAGGTTCAGCGCGCCGGCGCCGTTGAGGCTCTGGCCGGGGCTTTGCGCAAACTGCCAGAGCGGACCGACCGCGCCCTTCCAGTCAAGCCCGGCTGACAGCGGGGCTTTCATGTCCGGCGCGGGCAGGCCGTCCGCGCCCACCAGCAGGGGCAGGCTGAAGGAAAATACGCCGGCCGGAATTTCCCCGCTTGCGGATGAAACGCTTGAATCCGCCGGCCCGGCGTTCGCGCCTGTCATCCGGATGACGCCTTCACCGCGCAGATGAGCCGGGCGGTTCTGAGCCGGAGCACCGGGGGCATTCGGGGCGGGAGCGGCGCCGGTCGTCAGTTCGGCGTCCAGCGCGCACTCCAGGGTGGCCGGAGCGCCGGAAACCTGCTCCAGTTTGACGACGGCCTGGGCCGAGCCCTGCGGCAGGCCATTTTCGATCTGATAGTCGAGCTTGGCGTCAAGCTGCCCTTGCGGCAGGATCGCGGTGGTGAACAGGCGAAAAATGCCGAAGGAAAGGCTTTGGATATCGGCGGTAAGGCTGGCGCTGCCTGGCACCAGGGCAATGTCCGCGCTCAGGTTGCCGGCGGGCAGAATGCCGGCGCGGATTCCGCGCGCCTCAAGCCCGTCGGAATATTTCACGGTCACGGGAGATTGCAGGTGGAGCCCGGCGTTGATTGACGGTTCGCGCAGCGTCAGTTCGGAGATTTCAAATTCTGACTTGTCCAGGGCATAATGACCGGCCAACTTCAATTTGTCTTCCACCTTGGGCGGGGCGGCGCGGGATGATCCGCCCTGGACAGCCGGCGCGGCCGTGGCGCTTTGCGAAGAAAGGGCGGCGTTGACGGTTCCGGCTTCGGTCGTGCCTTGCAGAACCAGCGCGCCCGTGTCCCATTCCAGGGGGCCGGCGCGGCCGGCGGCGGTGGCCAGATTCAGGCTGAAGGCGGGCGCGGTGAATAAGGCCGTGCCCTGCAAATTCGCCTTGATCCTTTCGGCTTCAAAGGCTGTTCCCGTCGCATCGCGCAGACTTTCCAGACTTAAGGCGGCCACGGCGGACTGGCCTTCGGCCGTGCGGGCGAGGGTGACCTCGGCCTGGGTTGCCCCTGGCAGTACCGGCAGGCTGAAAATTCCGGCAATGGCCGACCAGCTTTTTATTTCCGCACGCAAGGAGCCGTCGAGCCCGATATCCCGCGGCGCGGCCTCTTCCGCATCCCCGGTCTGCCCGGCCACTGTGCCGCGCACGTCGCCATGCAGATCCACCCCCAGCCCCTGGCCGGAAAGATTGCGCAGGGCCAGGGCAATGGGGCCGGACCCCTGTGATAGGGCGAATTCCCAGCCGGCGGTGGATTCAAACGGTCCGAAACGGGCGTGGGTAAGGGCCAGGGAAAAATCCCCGGCGGCATGGAGGGCCGGGCTGAGGCCGATTTTCGCGTTTATGGCGCCGTCCAGCGGCTCAATGGCGCCGGTCGGGCTCATCAGGCCCTTGCTGGTGACATGCAGGCGAGTATCGAGTTCGTTGAGCGTGCCGCTGGCACGCAGTTCCGCCTCCACCGGTCCGGTGATTCCGGCTTCCAGCGCCCCCAGATCCGCCAGTGAAAGGCGGAAGGCCGCTTCCAGCGAATCCTTCGTCGCAGGGCCGCCGTATGTGGCGTTGCCTTCAACATGCAGGCCTTCGGTCCGCAGATCTTTGATATGCAAGGTATAGACGGGGCCGAAAAGACCGGTCAGGTTCGCCTGTAAGGAGGCGTTTGAGCCGAGGATTTTTTGCGCCGGGCCGGGCGGCGGGTTGAGGTGTTCCATTGCGACCGTCAGTTCGGCGGTCGGAACAGCGGAACCACCAGGCGCGGAAATTCGCGCTTCCATATCCAGGCTCCCCCGGATCAGCTCCCGCTCAAGGCCCGCAAAGGCGCTCAGCAACTCCTGCCAAGGGGCGTTATCCGGCGCGTTGAGCTTCAGCGAGGCTTCCAGGACATCCGCTCCGGCGCGGCGGGCCTGCCCGCTCAGGTTGATACCCAAAAGCTGGCCCTCATGCAGGACCAGAAGTTGCTCGGCGCCCGCCTGCCGGGCGTCAAGCCGCCAGCTCAGGCGTAGGCTCTCTTCGTTCAGCTGCGCGTTGAGGCTGCCCTGAGTTTTTGCGTTCATGTCAGCCCCGCGCAGGCTGGCGGAAAGGTCCGCCTCCAGCGTCGCCTGACCAAGGTCGATGGGCGAGTCGGCGGGCAGAAGGTCCAGCGCGCGCAAAAGACGGCCGTCGGCCAGGGCGGCCCGGAGGTGCCCGTTGGCGTCAAGGCCGGATTCCCGAGGGAAAGTCAGGGCAAGGCGTTCCGCCGAGACGCGCCAGGCCGGGGCGGTGAGTTGCGCGCTGGCTGTGACTTCTTTGCCTTTCATGCCGGCGGCCGCGTCAACTATCAGCCGTTCGCCCAGAAGCGCCGGGAGCGGCTGCGGCGCGTGTCCTCCGGGCACAACCTCGGCCTGTATCATCATGTCCCAGGCGGGCGAACCGATCAGGTCATCCCAAAGCGAAGCGGTGGGGCACTTCAGGCTCAGCGCGGCTGTGGCCGCCAGAATGTCCGATTTTCCGGCGTCTTGCGCGCTTGCGGACAGCCCGTTCGCGCCTGGCGGGAAGGGAGCCGTGCGCGCATCCAGGGTGATGCTGGCCTGCCAGTCATCCACAGGCCCACTGCCGTCAAAGCGCAGCGCATAGGCGGGCAAAGGCTGGCCGAGCAGCAGCGAAACAAGGCCGTTGGCGTTTTCCCGGCCTTCTATGCGCATGTGGAGCGTGTCTTTTCCAAGGCGCGAACCGAGCAGCCGCACGCCATCCTGAACCGCCTCCACTTCCGCGCGGAGAATATCCTCGCCGCCGCCGGCCAGCGCGGCCGTGACCCGGCCGGTGAGCGCTCCCGTCACCAGGCGCAGAGCGGCTTCCGCATCCAGATCCAAAAATCCCGGGAAGCCTTCCGGCAATTGCAGAATGGCCGAAGCGACCCGCCCATCCTGAAGGCGCAGTTCGTCCAGGACAATGCCCACAGGCAGGGAGATGGAGTCGGGCTCTTTGGCCGGCTCCTCTTTCACCTGGCTTTCCGGGGATTCGGGTAAATCCGGCAGGCGAAACAGTTCCGGCTTCAGCAGCGAGATGTTTTCAATATGCAGCGTCCCGCCCAGCAGGGCAAGGAGGTTCACATCCACGGCCAGTTTTTCGGCCGTCAACACCGGCCCGGCCGCATCGGCGAGCTGAATGCCGCGTGCCCGTATATGTTGCGGTAACGGACCGGAAAACTCCTCGAGGGTCAGGGTCAAGCCCTGTTCGGTCAGGGCGTCTATCGCCAGCGAGACGATATAGCGTTCCGCCGCCGCCGTGCGCAGCCAGATCAGGCCGCCGGCGAACAGCAGCAGGCAGAAGAGAACCAGCCCCCCAACAATCCGCGCTGCTATTTTCAGCGCCTTTTTCACACCGCGCGCCGCCATCAGAAACTCTGCCCTATGCTGATGTAAAATTGAAAAGCATCGTCATCCTGCCGGGGGTTGACCGGTACGGCCACATCCAGGCGCACCGGCCCGATGGCCGTGTAATAACGCACGCCCAGGCCCGCGCCCCATCGCAGGTCCGTGTCCAGGCCCGGGCTGGCGCTATCATAGGCCATGCCGCCATCCAGAAAGGCGACCAGACCCCAGGTTTCCGTGAGCTTCCAGCGTAGTTCGCCGGAAAGCTCGATCAGCGAATCCCCGCCCAGGGGATCGTCGTCCGCGTTGCGTGGCCCAAGCGACTGGTAGGTATAGCCGCGCACCGAGCCGCCTCCGCCGCTGTAGAAACGTACGGAGGGCGGCACTTCCGGGGCCGTGGCCCCGTAAAGGACTCCATAGGTGCCGCGCACCGCGATCACCAGATCGTCCTCGCCCGCCACCGGCACGTAGGCGAAGCCGTCCAGCCGGCCGCGCAGGGCGGTGAACGGCCCGCCGTATTCCCCGGTATAGGGCGCGAGCGACAGGACCGCGCGCACGCCGCGCGTGGCGTTCAACAGGCTGTTGGTCGTGGAGTAGGTGACGCTGCCCGGAAGCCCGAACATCATATATTGACGGCGCGGTTCGTCCGGATCCTTCAGCCAGCCGCCCTCGGCGCTGGCCTGGAGCGAGGCCCGCCATTCGCGGGAAAAGCGGCGTTCGAAGCCCGCGGCCACCGCGCCGGACTGGATTTCATAAGCGTCCGTATCCTGGTTCAGGAGGCCGGCGCTGGCGATGAAGTCCTGCTGATCGCTGAACAGGAACGGTCGACGGTAATTGGCGGTCAGCTCCTGCATATCCGTCCATAGCGGCATTTCCAGGCGCAGCAGATCGGCATGGCCCGTAAAGTTCCGGTGCTCCCAGAAACCCTGCACGCCCGGGCCAAAGCTGGAATCATACTTCAACGAGCCGCCCACGGTGCGTTCCGGCGCGCTGACCAGATCCAGATTGACCGTGCGCAGTTCCTCCCCGTACTCGCTCTCCCGTACGTCGCCCGGCGTGATCTCTATGGATTGGAACAGGCCGCTCTGCTGGAGTCGTTCCCGAAAGGACTGAATGCGCCGATCGCTCCAGGGCCGGCCCACGCGCCAGGGGCGCAGGGCGTCAAAGTAGTCTTTAGCCACCGGCGGCGACTCGCCCACATCCAGTTCGCCCATGCGTGCGAAATCACCGGGATTGACCAGCACCTCCGCCTCCAACTCGTGCGCCTCATGATCCAGCACATAACGGGTGGCGGCGATGGCGGCGAAGGGGTAGCCCCGGTTCCTGAACTCCTCCTGCACCCGGTCCACGGCCGCCAGCACGTTGTCGGCCACAGCCGGAGCGCCGGGATTGAGGCCCGCTTCTTCAAGGGGGGCCGGCAGCGGACGCACGTCCTCAGCCGGCGCGGGCTGGATTGGAGCCGCCGCGTCCGCGTCCTCAGGGGGGGCGGCCGTCACAGACGTTTTTCCCATCAGGTAGCGCGGGCCGGGGGTGAACTCGACCCGCACCAATACTTTTTGTCCGGCTTCCCGCGGCTGGATGATCATGCCGCGCACCTTTCCCGCATAGTAGCCGGCCGATCGCAAAATTTCCCCGCCCGTGCCGAGCGAGGAAGAGAGGCGCTGCTCAAGCCCGGTCAGGGTGTGCACGGGCTGCTCCTTAAGGCGGTACAGCAGCGCGTTCTCGGCAAAGGTTTCAGCCAATTCGGGGGCATCCGGGGAGAGGCATTCCACATTGTAAGGGATGCTTTCCACGGCCACCGGCTGCGGCAGGGCGTCCGCGACGGCGCGCAGGTCCGGTGGGATTTCCGGGGCGGGAACGGAACCGGCGGGGTCGCCGGCCAGAAGTTGATCCGCCCGTGCGGCAAGCGAATCCTCGGCCCCCTCTTTGCCGAAAAGCGTGGGAGATGGGCCGTTGCCGGCGCAGCCCGCGCACAGCAACGCGCACAGCAGCGCAAGCGTCGACATTTTGAGGGTCATACAGATACTTTATCGGGGTTTGGATTTCTTTTCCATCCCTTTTCATAGAGGAAGGCGGCGGGCAGCGCCACAGAAGCGTGCGGCCGGAGCGCGCGCATATGAACGGATCGATACAGGTAAAAACGGTTTTCAAAGGAGTCCATTCCGCAAAGCCTTCTTTGGCCGCCGGAGGATATTTTCTAAGGCGTATCCCATTCGCGCAGGGCATTGGAAATAAAGGAGATGATCGCCGTGTGTTCTTCCTTGCCGGTACGCTCGATGGTCATGGCCGGGCCGAAACGGAAATGGACCGGCCGATCCGGTCGAATGCGGCCGCATTCGCGGATCAGACGCCCCACGCCCCAGGCGTTGGTTTTCAAGGCCACGGGCACCACCGGCACGTTGGCCCGGCGGGCGAGCTTGACGCCGATAGTGTTAAAAAGCGCGGGGTCCATGACGTCGCTACGCGTGGACTGCGGAAAAACCACCACGGAGATGCCCTGAGCGAGCAACGCCGCGCCGCCGTCCAGCACGGCGGACAGATCCTCGCGCGGGTTCTTCCGGCCCACCACGATGGAATGGCGGGCGGCCAGCACGCGCCCGAATTGCGGCATATCCATGAGGCTTTGCTTCACCACAAAGGCCACGTCTCGGTATCCGATGATCAGCGAGGGCAGCACAAAGGTTTCCAGGGTGCTCATGTGGTTGCCGATGAAGACGCAGGGCGAGGGCAGGCCACGGAAATGCTCGATGCCCTCGATGTGGATGCGTACGCCCACCCGCTCGAGGTCGCGGATTGTGTTCAGGCTGTCGAAAATCCAGCGCGCGTCATCGTATTTTCCGGCCCTGGCCGCCTGGCCGGCGGTCCAGACAGTGCGGCCGACCGAAAAATAGAAGCGCAGCGAGGGAAAAAGACGGGCGAAAAGGCCGACCGGCGTATCGGGCGAGTGATAAGCGTCGCCGGGAAAGATTGGCGCGGCTGTGGAAGGCGCGAAAGCGACCGGAAACTGTTCAGGGTTTTCCATTGTTCTTCTCGTGGCGAAAGTTGCGGCCGCCGGCATCCAGCCCCGCGCCGGCGTCATATATGCCGACCAGTTCCGGCGTATTGTGAAAAGAGCGCGCGCGACGGCGGTAGCGGACGATATTCAGGAAATCAGCCTCGTAGCCTGAGTCCTGCCAGCCTTCGCAACGGGTGACCACCAGATCGCGCGACAGGCACAGGCACAGCGGATCTATGTTGGCCTGGCGCACCGGGTCGCGGTCCGGCTCCCGGCGCGGCAGGAAGGGGATGCCGTGCGCGCGGGATACGTCAATGCTGCAGACGAGGAATTCAATGTCCGGGTGGTGTTCGTAAATAAGGAAAGCTTCGGGCGTCAGGGCGTTGTCGTCGTCCAGGAAGAGGACGCGTTTTCCCTTGCTGGCGCGCAGCAGGCCGTTGCGGATGGCGTTGCCGAAGTCATGGTTGGCCGGAAAGTCGTACCAGCGCACAAAGGGATAGTCCCGCACCCGTTCGCCGCGCACACCGTCGAAGCCCACCAGCATTTCCACGGCATCGGGCAACAACCCCGCCTTTTCCGCCGCCAGGCGCACGCTGTCAACGGCCTGGCCCAAGGCCAACGGCCGATCGCCCCGGCTTGGGGTGATCAGGGAATAGCGGACCGTATTCATTTTCTGAGCTCAC
>JAVBVM010000118.1:0-4672 GCA_031554295.1 Desulfovibrionaceae bacterium
ACAGCAAGTCCGGCGGCACCATTGAGACCCTGGCCCAGTATTTCTTGCTGAAAGACTGGCTGAAACAGAAGCTTGGCGCGCAATGGCAGCATCATCTGTTCATGGTCACCGATGAAAAGAAGGGTTTTTTGCGGCAGGAGGCGAATGCCCATGGCATTGCCAGCCTGCCTGTGCCCGATTACCTGGGCGGCCGCTATTCCGTGCTTTCGGCCGTGGGCCTGCTGCCGGCCGTTTTTCTCGGCATGGATTGGCAGGCCCTGGTGAAGGGCGCGCGGGAAACCCTGGCGCCGTTGGCGGAAAATGCGCCGGTCGCCCTGGCCGCCCATCCGGCTTTTTCCCTGGCCGTGTGGAATGCGGCGCTGATGAGCAAGGGCTACGGCGAGCTGATTTTTTTCAACTATATTCCGCTCTGGGGCATGTTTGGCGCCTGGTTCTCCCAGCTGTGGGCCGAAAGTCTGGGCAAGTCGGGCAAGGGATCCATGCCTGTGCCGGCCGTGGGCGTGACGGATCAGCATTCCCTGCAGCAGATGTTTTTGGACGGCCCGCGCGACAAAGGCTGCCTGTTCCTCACCTGCCCCGGCCTGATGAAGGGGCGCGCTTTTGGCGAACCGCTGGCGCAAGGCTGGGAATTTCTTATTGGCAAGCGTTTCGGGGACCTGCTGGAAGCGGAAGCTCTGGGCACCCGCATGGCCTTGGCCGGCAGCGCCGTGCCCCTGGTCCACCTGGAAATGGCCGACTCGGGCGAGGAATGCGCCGGGCGGATGATGGCCCTGCTGGGCGCGGCCACCGTGCTGACCGGCTGGCTTCTGGATATTGATCCGCTGGATCAGCCGGCCGTTGAAATGGGCAAACGCCTGGCCAATGCGCGCCTGGGCGCGGCCGGTCTGCCGGAGGAAAGCGCCCGTTTGAAAGAATTTCTTGAGCGGAGCGGCCGAAGGCAGGAGTTTTAGCGAGTGGTGGGGAAAGTACGCGATATTGAGGGCGCCGCCTCGTTTGTCATGGGCGCCGAGGCGTTCAGGCCGGGCGAGGCAGAAGGGGCCGTGAAAGACGCCGACGCCTCCATGGGCTTGGCGCGGCTTCTCTCGTGGCTCATGCTGGTGCTGATCGTCGCCTCGACGCTGTTTCTGACTTTTTTCATCGCCAATTCCGCGCGCGGCACCCTGGTCAAAAAGGCGGAGGACACCTCCCTGTTGCTGGCGGAAAACCTGAACCACCAGATATACACGCGTTTTTTTCTGCCGACGGCCATGAAGGACGGCGTTATCGCCCTGCGTCGGCCGGATCAATACGAGCGCCTGGATCAAGTTATCCAGACGACCATTCATGGCATGCAGGTTGACGAACTGCGCATTTTCGAGCCGATCGGGCAGATTTCCTACTCCACGAATGAAGAAGAGCTTGGGCGCGCGAATATGGTCAGCGAGGGAGTGACCCGGGCGGTGCAGAAGCGGGAAAGCAGCCTGGAGCTTATGGCCGACGCTTCTTTTTTGCAGGCCATGTTTATGCCGAGCCTGCCGCCCAACACGTTTCGTCTGCGCACCACACGCGCGCTGTTGAGCGAGCTTTCTCCCCTGGCTGGCGCCGCGAGCGAGCCGGATCTTATGGGCGCGCTGGAAATGACTCAGGACATCACGCAGGACATGCGCGACGTTGTCCGTTTCGTATGGGTCAGCGTGGCGGCCAGCCTTGTTTCCGCGGCCATGCTCTTTATTTTGCTCCAGTTCATCATCCGCAAGGCCGAACAGGTGCTTTCCTCCCGCATGAAGGAGCAGCAGCGGCTGGAGCGAGTGCTGCACCAGCACGAAAAGCTGGCGAGCATGGGCCGGGTGGTGGCGAGCATAGCGCATGAGGTGCGCAATCCGTTGGGCATCATTCGCTCGAGCGCCGAGTTGCTGATCACCCGCGCCAAGGATGCCGACAAGGTGCAACTGAGCCTGCTTGAGGCCATTCATGACGAGTCGCGGCGCCTGAGCCGCACGGTCACGGACTTTCTCGACTACGCCCGGCCCCGGCAGCCCAAGGACGATCCGGTCAGCGTCAACGGCCTGCTGGACGAGGCGCTGGCCTTTCTGCGCCCATCGTTTGAGGAGCGCGGCATTACTGTGGAAAGCGAGCTTGAGCGGGACCTGACCACCAAGGGCGATAAGGAGCTCTTGTACCGCGCCTTTTACAATGTCCTGATCAACGCGGTGCAGGCCATGAAGGACGTGCCGCCCCCGCTCGGCCTGAGCATACGCGGCCGCGCGCATGAGGGAATAATCGAGATCGCCATTCAGGATAAGGGCCTCGGCTTTGACCCGGATCTGCTCGATCGCGTCACTGATCCCTTCTTCACCACCAAAGAAGAAGGCACGGGCCTGGGCCTGGCCATTGTGAACAGCATCGTCGCCACGCACGGCGGCCGCCTGCGCCTGGAAAACGCGGACCAGGGCGGCGCCGTGGTGACCATTCAACTGCCGTCGGCCTGACGGTTCCAGGATTTTTCATGAGCGAGCAAACGCATGTGCTGCTGATTGACGATGAGAAAAACTATCTCCTCGTCTTAGAGACCCTGCTCAGCGAGGCGGGCTATAAGATCACCGCGCTGAACGACCCGGAAATGGCCCTGGCCTTTCTGGAGGAGTCGGAAGTGGACGTGGTGGTCACGGACATGAAAATGCCTCGCCTGTCCGGCCGCGACGTGTTGGAGCGCGTTAAAAAACAATGGCCGCACATACCCGTGCTGATCATGACGGCCTTCGGCACCATTGAAGGCGCGGTGGAGGTGATGCGCTCAGGCGCTTTCGACTACATCACCAAGCCTTTTTCCAATGACGAACTGGTGCTTACCCTGAATAACGCGGCCGAACTGGCCCGCGCCCGCCGCCGCTACCGCCTGTTGCACGAGTCTTTGGAGCAGCGCTTCGGCCGCCATAGCCTGGTGGGCAACAGCCGGGCCATGCAGGATGTGCTGCGCCTGGTGGAGCGCGCCGCGCCCAGCCGGACCACCGTGCTGGTCACCGGCGAATCCGGCACGGGCAAGGAACTGGTGGCCCGGGCCATTCACTTCACTTCGCCGCGCAGTAATGGCCCCTTTGTTTCGGTCAACTGCATGGCCCTGAATCCGAGCTTGCTGGAAAGCGAGCTGTTCGGTCATGAAAAGGGCTCGTTCACCGGCGCCGTGGCCATGCGTCGCGGCCGCTTCGAGCAGGCGCACGGCGGCACCCTGTTTTTGGATGAAGTGGGCGAACTGACCCCCGAGCTTCAGGTTAAACTCCTGCGCGTGTTGAAGGAACGCCGTTTCGAGCGCGTGGGCGGCGCCGAGGAAGTGGAGGTCGATATCCGCATCGTCACCGCCACCAACAAGAACCTTGAGGAAGAAGTGGCCAAGGGCACGTTCCGGGAGGATCTCTTCTACCGCCTGAATGTTGTGCGCATTCCCCTGCCGCCCCTGCGCGAGCGGCGCGAGGACATTCCCCTGCTGGTAGCTTCCTTCACGGAAAAGCTGTCGCGCGAGAACAACGTGCAGCCCAAACGCTTTTCCCACGAGGCTCTGGCCCAGCTTACGGCCTATGACTGGCCGGGCAATATCCGCCAACTGCAGAACGTGGTGGAAAGCTGCCTGGTGATTGTGCCGGGCGAGGTGATCAGCCTTGAGGATCTGCCGGCCTCCATCCGGGATGAGGAATCCCAGTTCAAGAGCGCCGTGGACCTGCTGCCGGTTGAACTGAACCTGAATGATACCCTGGAGCGTATTGAAGCGCAGTTGGTGCGCCGGGCTCTGGCCCGGGCCAATCTGGTCCAGGTCAAGGCGGCGGAAATGCTCGGCATCTCCAAAAGCTTACTCCAGTATAAATTGAAGAAGTATAACATCACCGGGCACTAAGCGCTGTATGGCCCGGTCGCGCCCGAGGTGGGTATGCCCGGCTTCGGTTCGTCCGCGCCTATCGCTTACGCGCCGTTAGCGGCCCTGCTGCCCATAATCTGGCTGTCCGCCAGTCCGGGGCTTGCCCGGATGCAGGCATGGAAAGCCTGCTTTTTGGGGCTTCTGCTCAGCCTGCTGCTGGCCGGCTGGGGCATGCCTCCGGCTCTTCTGGGCAAGGCTGCGCTTGGCGGCGCGATTTTCGCCCTGCTTCCCATTACCTGGGCCATTCTGGCCGCCTTTTTCGCTTATAACGTCTCCCTGTCCACGCGGGCCATTGAGCAGAGCAAGCCGCTGCTGATCGCCCGGGGCTTCGGCAGTTCCATGGAAGGCGTGGCCGGTTTCGAAACGGCCGTGGCCGTGTCGGCGGTCTGCTGATCGCGCTGGGCTTCGAGCCGTTTTCGGCGGCCATGGTCTGTTTGCTGGCCAATACCGTGGCCGTGGCCTTCGGGGTTGTGGGCGTGCCGGTAATCACCCTGGCTCAGGTTACAGACCTGCCCGTCCAGCCTCTGGCCGAGGCGGTGGTCTGGCAGTTGGCGCCCTTTGTGTTCTGCGTACCGGCGATTATTGCTCTGATGATTACTAAAAGCTTGCGCGGTCTGCTGGAAATCTGGCCGCACGCGTTGGCGGCCGGGGGGGGGGGGGGTAGTCACGGGCCTGGCCGACCGGGAGGGGGCCCTGGTGCGGGCGGCGTTGCGCTATGCGTTGCCGTGCGTGATCGCCAGGGGGGGATTGGTGTTGTTAGTGGGTTGAGGGGGGTAAAAATGGGCG
>JAVBVM010000085.1:0-6086 GCA_031554295.1 Desulfovibrionaceae bacterium
GGCCGAGTCCATGTAGGGCTTGTTCAGGCGCTGCTTCACGCCGCGCAAGGCGTGGGCCGGAGGAACCGACGGCGCCGCCGGCGGCGCCGCGCCCGGGGCGAGCAGGGTCATCACGTCATCCTTGGGGACAATGACGGTCAGGGGCGTGGTGGTGTGGCGCGCCCCCACATCGGTGAACCAGCGGGGGTAGCCGCCCAGGTATTCCTCAAGGCCGCGCATGATCAATATATCAATGCCCTTTTCCTTCATCATGCCGCGCGCGAGCGCCCAGCGGCGCTCCATTTCCGCGGTGGAAGCAGGTGCGGTCAAATTGTCGTTTTCCGTAAACATGGTCTCTCCTTTGGCGTGGCCGGATTACAGAACAATGATTTCCTTGGGGAATTTGTGCAGACAATCGCTGGCGCCGTTCTTGGTGACAAAGTAATTGTCGCACACGGTCGCCCAGGCATTGTCCGTCAACCCGGACGGATGGAGGGTAACGTTCATGCCTTCGGCAAGCTTCATCGTCTCCCCGTTCTGGAACATCGGGCGTTCCACCAGGTCGTAGCCCTGGCCGTGCAGGCAGATACGCAGTTCAGGCTTGCTGCCGCGCTTTTCCACCAGATCGTTGCAGGCATTATGGATGGCGGCCGGATCCGCGCCGGGCTTCAGCATGTCGATGGCGAGCTTCTGCGCTTCCATGGCCACGCCGAACATATCCACCAATTCCTGATTCGGCTTGCCAAGCGAGAAGGGCCGGGCGAGCTCCGTATACATGCCGCCGGGACCGTTCAACTCGACCAGCACCGCCACCTGATCGCCGTCCCGCAAAACGCGGTTCTGATAGCGGCGGTACTTGAAGCGGGCCGGCGTGCCCTTGGGGGCGGAGCCGACCAGGATGAGGCCGCGCTCGCTGCCGAGCTTGGTGCCCATATAATGCGCATGGGCGTAGATGTCGGACTCCCTGATGCCGGGCTTGATCACTGTCTTCAGGTACTCGTAGATTTTGTCCTGCATTTCCGCGCCGCGCCGGCACAGTTCCTGCTCCTCGGGACTTTTGATCGCCTTCAGCATGTCGATTTCGTCGGTCAGATCGACAAAGGATGCCTTGGGCATTTCTTTGGTAATGGCATTATACAGGGGCGCCGGAATATGCGGCATGCCCACCCAGCCGATTTTCGCGCTGGGCGTTTTTTTCAGTTCGCTTAAGGCCAGATCCGCCTCGTAATGGGTGGTCCAGTTGATGGAATCAAGGAAGGGCGAGCTCAGGCGCCGCTTCACGCCGCGCACGGCCCAGGCCGGCGGGTAGGGTTCGCCGGGCGGAAACGGCCCCTGGGACACAGTGGTCATCTCGTCGTCTTTCCGAAAAATCACCAGAAAAGGATACGTGTGGCGGGCCGGAATATCCGTAAACCACCGGACATAACTCCCCAGATATTCTTCAAGGCAGCGCATGACAAGGACATCCACGCCCTTTTCGTCCATGAGCTCGCGCGCCAGCTTCCAGCGGCGCTCAAGTTCCGCCGTGGATACAGACTCGGTCAGTCTTTCACCGGGATTAAACATACTGCCTCCTGGGCCTAGGTATTTGCACGTGTGTAGCTTGAAAACAACCTCTTGGCAAAAACACCGCCAATGTCCGGACTGAAAATAACTTGGCGGCGCCCAAGCGTTTTCAATTGTCAGACTTTGCGTCTTCGATTTAAATTGCACGGGAATACTTTAAGGGCGAGGCTCTAACTCCTAGTCCTTGTAAATATCCAGCAGCTTCTGGTTCCATGCTTCCATTTCGGGCGTCCACAGGCCCGCTTCCTTATAGTACTTAATGGCGCCAGTGTGGAAAGGCGCGGCCGCATAGGTGCTGACCGGCGGCGTATTCACCCATTCCTGGAAGTCCGGGGAATAGGGAAGGAGTTCCCGGCGGTTTTCATAAATAGTCTTCACGAACTTGTAGATCACGTCATCCGGAGTGGTGGTGGCGCTGATCAGGCTGTTATGGTTGCCGATCATCCAGGTCGGTTCCGGCACGCCGACCAGGCCCGGATCCGGCTCAACCTTGATGAAGATTGCGCCGGGGAAGACTTCACGAATCTTTTTCTCGTTTTCCGGGGTGGCGTCGTGGCTCAGGAAGCGGATGCTTTTCGCGGCGTCAAGCTCGCGGAAGGCGGCCACGCTGGTGGTGCCGAAGCAGGCGTCCACCGCTCCGTCGCGCAGCATTTCAGCGCCCTTGGGAATGTTGGATGCCTGCACCACGGTCACGTCGTTCTCGGTCAGGCCGGAAGCGAGCAGATTGATCTTCACCATGAGTTGAGCGGAAAAGTGCCCGAAGCGCAGGGTGACGCGCTTGCCCCGCAGGTCGGAAGCTTTGGTCATGCCCGAGGACTTCAGCGCCACGAAACTGGCGGGCGACGCATTGCCCAGCATGACCAGGCGCAGGGGCGGCCGTTCCTTGGAGCCCGTGGGTTCGAGCGTGCGCGGATCGATGTTGTTATAGAAGATGTAGGCCGCCGCGTTCACCTGCGAGGCAATCTCATACCCGCCGCCGTAAAGTTGCGGCACGGTGGCGGTGAGTTCTTTGGTCAGCACTTCCAGGGTTTGGCCGGTATGCTTTTGATATACCGCCGAAAAGCCGGTGGCCAGGGAAAAGTTCATGCTTCCCACCACGCCCGCGGCCATACGCAGATTCTCGGCCAGCGCGGAGGATGCCCCGCCCAAAACAAGCAACGCCGCAGCTAACAAAAGGAGTAGACGTTTTTTCATGACCCGCGCCTCCCAAGGTTTCGGTTGCTCACCCCACGCGCACAGTCGGGGAATATGGCTGCCTTAAACGCGCGGGCGCGGCCTCCCGGACGCGCCCGCATTGAAACATTTACTTATTTATAGATATCCAAAAGCTGCTGGTTCCATTTTTCCATTTCCTCCGTCCACAGCCCCGCTTCCTTATAGAAACGGATGGCGCCCGTATGATACGGCGCGGCGGCATAAGCGCTGACCGGCGGCTCGGCGATCCATTCCGCGAAGTCCGGCGCGTAGGCGACAAGTTCCGCGCGGTTTTCATAAATAACCTTCAGGAACTTGTAGACCACGTCATCCGGCACGTTGGTGGCGCTCATCAGGGCGTTGTGATTGGCCAGCAGGACGGTGGGCTCAGGAATGCCCACCAGGCCCGGATCCGGCTGCACCTTAACAAACACCGCGCCGGGGAAGGCCGCGCGCACGCGAGCTTCAACTTCAGGCGTGGGCTTTTGAGCCAGGTAGCGCACACCTTTGGCAGCGTCCAGCTCACGGAAAGCGGGCACGGTAGCCGCGCCGAAGCAGGCGTCGACCGTACCGTCGTTCAGAAGCTGCGCGCCCACGGGGATGCTCGAAGCCTGCACGGCGGTAACGTCCTTGCCGGGTTCAAGGCCGGCGGCCAGCATATTGATATTGACCATGAACTGCGCGGCGAAATGGCCGTACTTCAAGGTGGCGCGCTTGCCCTTCAGATCGCTCACCTGGGTCATGCCCGAAGATTTGAGCGCCAGGAAGCCGGCGACAGCCTTGTTGCCCAGCATGACCAGCCGGATGGCCGGCCGTTCCTTGGAACCCGTGGGCTCAAGCGTGCGCAGGTCGATATTGTTATAAATGAGGTAGGCCGCGGCGTTCACCTGCGTGGCCAGTTCATAGCCGCCGCTGTATAGCTGCGGCACGGTGGCGGCCAGTTCTTTGGTCAGCACTTCCAGGGTCTGCCCGGTATGTTTTTGGTACACAGCGGAAAAGCCGTTGGCCAACGCGTAGGTCATACTGCCCACAACCCCGGAGGCCATACGCAGATTTTCCGCCCGGGAGGAAAGCGCGCCGCCGAGGGTCAACATTGCCATAACCAGAAGACAGAGCAGAGATTTCTTCATACGGTTTTCCTTTTCAAAAGGTTTCTCTCCGCGCCTGGCAGCGCTTAGCCGCCGTCAGGGCGCGGGACTGTATTCTCAGTTCCTTGCTTCCGCCACATACCCCCGGCGCTCACAACGCCGGGCCTTGCCGGCCAAGCCGACTTCAAGCCCAAGACATTTACGTTTGAGTTTGCCGCTTAACGACGGGCAAAGCCCCCCACGGCGAACTCGCGGGCGGCGCTGCGCCTTGCCTCGCACCGCCAGAGCGTTCTCTCCAATTGAAAACTTTCAAGGGTAAAATGCTCTATTTATACACGTCCAGCAGCTGCTGGTTCCATTGTTCCATTTCAGCCGGCCACAAGCCCGCTTCCCTATAGTAGCGGATGGCGCCGGGATGAAAGGGGGCGGCGGCATAAATGCTGGCCGGCGGCTCCTGCACCCAGTCGGCGAAATCCGGCGCGTAAGGAACAAGCTCCTGACGGTGTTCATAGACGGTCTTCACGAAGTTGTAGATCACGTCGTCCGACACATTGGTCGCGCTTATCAGCACGCTATGGTTCGCCACCATGGTGACCGGCTGCCGGATGCCCACCAGGCCCGGATCCGGCTGCACCTCAACAAACACCGCGCCAGGGAAAGCCGCGCGCATGCGCTTTTCAATTTCCGGCGTGGGACTATGGGAAAGGAAGCGCACAGGCCGGGCCACATCCAGTTCCCGGAAAGCGGGCACCGTGGTCGCGCCGAAGGTCACGTCCACCGTGCCGTCGCGCAGCAGTTCGGCGCCTTTCGGAACTGTAGAGCATTGCACGCTTGTGACCTCGTCGTCCGTCAAGCCCGAGGCGATCAGGTTGATCCTGGCCATGAACAGCGCCGAGAACTGGCCGAAGCGCAAGGTGACGCGCTTGCCCTTCATGTCGCTCGAATTGACCATGCCCGAGGATTCATAGGCCAGAAAGCCGGCCGTGGCCTTATTGCCCATCATCACCAGGCGTATGGCCGGGCGTTCCTTGGAGCCCGTGGGCTCACAGGTGCGCAGGTCATAGTTGTTATAGATAAGGTACGCCGCGGCGTTCATCTGGTGGGCGATTTCATAACCGCCGCCGTATAACTGCGGCACGGTGGCGGTAAGCTCCTTAGTCAGCACCTCCATGGTCTGCCCGGTGTTTTTCTGGTAAACCGCCGAAAGGCCGCTGGCCACGGTGTAGCTCATGCTGCCCACCACATTGGAGGCCATGCGCAGATTCCCCTGCCCGAAGGCGGCGACGGGGATAAGCAGAAACGCGATGCTCAACAAAAGCGACAAGCGTTTTTTCATGGGCACTTCTCCAAATGAATCCGCAGATTGTTGATAAAAATGCGCCTCTATACTCCTAACTTTTCCGTCTTCACGTCCTTATGGCTGCGTTGCCAGTTTTGGGGCCGGGCGCAGAAAGAACCAGGCTATGCCGGTGGCCAGCAGACCGAGGATGAAGCCTATGCCCTGGCTCCAGGCATGTGACGTCAGCATCAAAAAGCCGCCGGCAACAAGTATTATGCGCAGCAACGCGGGAACCTTGGACCGGAAATACCCGGCATTGCCCACGCTCATGAAGAAAATGCCCACCAGCAGCGGAATGACCGCCAGGATGATCTGCAGGGCCGTCCCCTGCCCAAGCAGCGGCGGATCGTAGCAGAAGGCGAACGGCACCACATAGGCTACCAGAGCCAGACGCACGGACCGGAATCCCGTGGCCATCATGGGCGAGTCGGCGATGCCGGCCGCCACGAAGGCCGCAATGCACACCGGCGGCGTGAGGAAGCTCATGGTCCCGAAGTAGTTCAGGAACATGTGCGAGGCCAGCGGGGTCAGCCCCATAGAGACCATGGCCGGCGCTATCAGCGTGGCGGTGAGAATATACGTCGCCGCAATGGGCATGCCCATGCCCAGAACGATCGAGGCGATGGCCGCCAGGAAGAGCAGGAAGAGCAACGAACCCGAGGCGGCCTGCGTCAGGGCGTACGACATGGCCGTGCCCAGGTTGGTCATGCTCACCGCGCCGATGACCAGCGAAGCCACGCAGCAGGCGGCCATGGGCAGCATGGTCTGGCGGCCTGTGTCGGCCAGGCAGCCCCACAACATGGACAAAAAGCCCTTGCGTACGGATTTGCGCGCCAGGCCCAGAATAAAGATCACCACGGACGTGTACAGGGCGGCCTTGCCCGGAGACATGCGTTCCCAGAACATGAAGTAAAACAGGG
>JAVBVM010000035.1:0-3486 GCA_031554295.1 Desulfovibrionaceae bacterium
GGCTGAAGGCGCCGTCGGCCAGGGACTCGTCGAAGAAATCCTTGGCGTTGCCGTATGAGTCCGGCATTTTGTGCTGATAAAACTCGTAGTAATAGCGCTTCACAAACTCCACGCACTGGTATTTCTGTCCCAGATTATAGCCGTCCGGCGCAAGGTTGCGGCCGCTGACATTGCTGATCGGTCCGTTGTAATAGACGGCCACGCCGTCCAGCTCATCGACCGTTGCCCCGATTTCCGCGGACGCGGCCAAAAGGCGGGTTCGATAAAGAGAGGCGGTGACGTCCCACAATCCCAGAACCGCGCCGCCGCCTGCCAGCGGCACGATAAGGAAAAGGGAGAACAGCGCCTTTTTCCAAAGGGATCGTTTATGTCGCATGCCCATAAAATGGGGTTCCCAGGGGCCGATTGGCCCCTGGCCGCCGGAGGCGTTTTTAAAATTGCAGCGCCGAGAAGTCCGCCAGCCTGCCCATGCGGTCAACCAAGGCGAAGAGCAGGTTCAGGCGGTTGCGGCGCAAGTCCGGGTTTTCGTCCATGACCATGACGCCGTTGAAAAAGTCGTCCACGGCCGGGCGCAGCTCGCCGAGCAGGGTAAAGAGGGCGGCATGGTCGCGCGCCTGCCAGAGCGAGTCGAACAGGGGCAGGATTGCCTCCAGCCTCGCGGCCAGGGCCTTTTCCGCCGGCTCAAGCAGCAGAGCGGCCGCATAGGCGCCGTTCAGGCCGGACTCTTCGGCATTGCCTTGTTTGCGGATGATATTGGCGGCGCGCTTGAAGGTGGTGGCCATGTCCACGTAGCAGGGCGTCTTGCTGTATTCGGCCAGGGCGGCCAGACGCTCGGCTGCTCGGCGGACGTCGGCGGAGTCGGCGTTTAGCGCGGCATCGACCTCAAGCGTTCCGTAGCCGTTGGAAATAAGCAGATTACGCACGCGGCCGGTGAAGAAGTCGATCAGCTTCTCCTGTGCTTCCTGCTCGTTCAGCTTCCAGTTGCGATTGCCATAGAGGCGGCGGGCTTCAGCGAAGAGCGCGGGGATGTCGATATCCAGGGAATGCTCGATGACGATGCGCGTGATGCCGAGGGAACAACGCCGCAGGGCGTAGGGGTCGGCCGCGCCGGTGGGAATCATGGCCAAGCCGAAACAGCCGGCCAAAGTATCGGCCTTGTCCGCGATGGAAAGGATGGCTCCGATTTTTGAGGCGGGCACCGGACTGGCGGGGCCGGTGGGAAGGTATTGCTCGGCCAGGGCATCGCCCACTGCTTCGGGCTCGCCGAAGCCGCGGGCGTAGATGCCGCCCATGATGCCCTGGAGGGTATCGAATTCGCCCACCATGCCGGATACCAGGTCGGCTTTGGAAATTCGGCCGGCTCGGGCGGCCAGATCCGGCTCAGTGAAGCCAACTTCCTTGGCGAGCCAGGCGCAGAGCTGTTCAATGCGGCGGGTTTTGTCGCCGATGGAACCCAGGGGGGCGAGGAAGGTCACGTGATCAAGCTTTTCCAGCCAGGAATCAAAACTGGCGGCGCGGTCGGTGTTCCAGAAGAAGCGGGCGTCTTCCAGGCGGGCGCGCAGTACGCGTTCCCATCCATGCTTTACGATGCTCGGATCCGGCGGGTTCAGGTTGAGCACGGTGAGACAATGCGGCAAAAGCGCGCCGTCGGGGCCATTCGGGTCGGCGATACCGAAACTTTTCTGGTGGCTTTGCATGCTGGTGAGCAGCACTTCGGCCGGCAACTCAAGATAGGAGCGGGCAATATCGCCAATCAGCGGCACCGGATATTCGGTCAGCCCGCACACTTCTTCCAACAGAGCGTCGTTCCAGAGCACGGTTCCGCCAATGGCGGCGGCCAGGCGGTTCCCATCCTCGATAATACGGGCCTGGCGGTCTTCGGCCTTGAGAACCACATGGCACCGCTCTTTGATGACCGTAAGGTAGTCCGCCGCGGCCGCCACGGAGAATGGTCCGGGACCGTGCACCCGGTGGCCGTGGGTTAGCCGGCCGGACTCCAGCCCGGCAACGGAAAAGGAAAGCACCGCCTCGTCAAACAAGGCCAAAAGCCAGCGCAGGGGGCGGGCGAAGGTGTATTCTTTGCTCCCCCAGCGCATGCGTTTGGGAAAGGGCAGCGCGTTGATCACAGCCGGACAGATTGCCGCCAGCAGATCCGAAGCGGGCGCGCCGCCGATTTTCTTGCGCAGAGCTAAGTACTCGCCTTTGGGCGTTTGGACCGTATGCAGATCCTTCAGGGTCACGCCGTGGGTTTTAGCGAAACCCTCGGCCGCCGGAGTGGGGCGGCCGCCGGCGTCATAGGCGGCGCGCACGGGCGGGCCGGTGACGACTTCCTCGGATTCGGCCTGACGCGGCTCGACGCCGTTGAGCAAAACAGCGGCTCGGCGTGGCGTGGCGTGAGCGGCCAACGAGGCGTAGCGCACGCCCTGGCTGGTCAGAGCCTGCTCAAAGCGAGAGGAAAGCTCTTTCTCCAGGTCACTCAAAAAACGGGCGGGTAATTCTTCCACGCCGATTTCAAGAACAAAGTCAGACATATCTACTCCTGAAAATTCAGACGGACGATTCGTTCAACCTCAAGTGGAAGCTTTTAAGCGGGAACGTTTTTCCGCTTTTCCCGCAGGAGGGGGTAGTCCATTTTTTCACGCTGGGCCGCATACAGGCGGGCCACGCCGGAAGCCAAGGTGCGCACGCGGGCGATATAGCCGGTGCGCTCGGTGATGGAGATGGCCTTGCGCGCGTCCAGCAGGTTGAAGCTGTGCGAGCATTTCAGGCAGTAGTCATAGGCCGGCCAGGGCAGGCCCAGCTCGGTCAGGCGAGCGCATTCCGCCTCGCTGGCGTTGAAGAAGTGCAGCAGCATGGCGGCGTTGCTCTGCTCAAAATTGTATGTGGACTGTTCCACTTCGTTTTGGTGATAGATGTCCCCATAGGTGACCGAGCCGTTCCAGTCGAGATCGTAGACGGATTCCTTGCCCTGTAGATACATGGCCAGGCGTTCCGTCCCATAGGTTATTTCCACGGTCACGGGTGAAAGGTTGATGCCCCCGACCTGCTGGAAATAAGTGAATTGCGACACTTCCATGCCGTTCAGCCAGACTTCCCATCCCAGACCCCAGGCGCCCAGGGTGGGCGATTCCCAGTCATCCTCCACAAATCGCACGTCGTGCACGGCCGGGTCAACGCCCACAGCGCGCAGACTGTTCAGGTAGAGATCCTGAATATTGTCGGGCGAAGGCTTCATCACCACCTGGAACTGGAAGTAGTGTTGAAGTCGGTTCGGGTTTTCCCCGTAACGGCCGTCCGTGGGGCGGCGCGACGGCTCTGCATAGGCGGCGTTCCAGGGCTCCGGGCCGAGCACGCGCAGAAAGGTGGAGGGGTTGAAGGTGCCCGCCCCGCATTCAATGTCCATGCCCTGCATCAATGCGCAGCCCTGTTTGACCCAGTACTGCTGGAGAGTGAAAATCAGATCTTGAAAATACATGGTTACCTCTG
>JAVBVM010000125.1:0-16205 GCA_031554295.1 Desulfovibrionaceae bacterium
CCCAGCTTCTGAATTTGAAGGGGCCGGTGCCCACGGGTTGCTTGTTGAAGTCATGGTTGGCGTCAATGAGCGCCTTGGGGACGATGGCGCTGCTGTGGTGCCCAAGGTCATACAAGGTGTCCGAATAAGGGGCGTCAGTGACGATCCTCACGGTATATTCGTCCAGCGCCTCAATAGTCGCGAAGCGCGCGGCGAAACGGGCCGCCCGGGGGCTTTTCTTGACGCGCTGAAGCGAGGCCACCACGTCTTCGGCGTGCATCTCGGAACCGTTGTGGAACTTCACGCCGCGACGCAGCTTGAAAATCCACTCAGTCGGAGTCACGTTTTCATAGCTTTCGCACAGGTCAGGAATCAGATCATATGCATTATTAAAGTAGAACAAACTGTTATACATTTGGTAGACAAACAGTCCAGCCACCTGGGAGTTTTGCGACACGGGACAGATTGATGGCGGCTCGCCGAAGTTGGCCACTGTCAGAGTGTCAGGACCAGCGGCCGGGGGTTTGGCTTTGCCGGCGGCAAGAGCAGTGCCGGCGGCAAGCGCGAACATCAGCGAAAACACGAGCACAAATACGTAACATGGTCTCTTTCGCATTCTAGAACTCCTGTAATTGCAGATTGTAAAGAAAAACACCCGTCAACCAGGCATCCGTCAGAACGTTAAGCCCAGCAACACTTGGCTGGCTCAAAACATATAAGAGAAATCCACCCTCCACCCGCGACTGAGGGGGGCGTGCGCGCCTAAGCGCGGCTGCGCCGATTCTTTTGTTGCGGGCGGCAACGCAACTCGTTGCAAACAGAGTTAACCCATGCAAATACGGCATGGCACCCCAGGCTGGGCTTTGCCCAACCTCAAGAATCTTTCCCATGCTGTTCGCGAGTAATGTGCTTGGCATAAAGCAGCAGAATATTCACTTGTTGTCAATTGGCTAACACGCGGCAACGCAACACGCCCGGGACAAAATTCAAACAGAGAAGGCAAATAAGCCGAGCCGAGGGCTCTTGGTCATTGAAGCTTCCCCGCGCTCATTTTGACTTATCCAGCGGCCGCCATTCCTTGATGATCCGGCCGTCCTCCTCCTTGCGCACGGTGAGGAAAAAATCGTCCAGCGTGGGATTGGTAAAGGTGAAATCGGCACGATTGTGGGGCGGCCTGGTTTCTTTGCGTTCCAGTGCCGCGTGTATCAGGGCTTCGCCCACATCGATCAAATCCAGGGTTTCCAGCGCCCGCATCAGGGTATGCGAGCAGGTCGCGCCCATGGAGGCGAGCAGCGTCTTACGCAAATCACTCAGGTACTTCAGGCCGGCGTTGAGCAGCGTGGCCGAGCGAGTGGTATACGGGCCGGCGGGGGCATAGTCGGTCATGATCTGCTGCAGGGCCAGATTGCCTTCCTTCCAGGCGCAGCCATGCTCCCTGCCCATGATTTCGCCGCATAGCTCACAAACAGCCCGAATTTCGGGCAGGTTTCGCATGGCCTTCAGATCGACGGCAGGCATGGCGCTGACATTCGCTCCGGCGTGTTCCCCGGCGATCCAGCCGAAAGTAGCGGCCCCGCCCATGTCGGAACGTATGTTGCCCATGAGGTCGCCGGCGGCATACAGGCCGGAAATACTGCACTGCGCGTGCTCGTTGATTTCCGGCCCCCGACCCATGAGAAACGGTTCATACTGCATAAATTCGACGGCGTGCTTGCGCGGGTCTATGCCAGCGTCGCTCATGTGGTCGAGCATGCCTTTCAGCCCTTCGCACTCCATGCCCCAGATCATGTAGTCATAGTCTTCAGGCGTGAGTTCCGAGCAGTCCATGTAGGCGGGACCGCGCCCGTTACGCATGACGTCGGTGAAGGCGGAACTCCAGAAGTCGGCAGTGACATCGCCCATTTCTTTGCTCGGCTTGGTCACAAAGGGGCCCAGCGGCTTGCCGTCGGGGTAACGCAGCACGCCAATCCACGTTCCTTTGCCGCAACGCTGGAAATACTTAGGCCCCGCGTGGCTGGTGGTCATCTCCAGGTTGACCAGCTTGGCGCCAACGCGCCAGGCTTGAGCAACCCCGGCGCCCGTGTTGCTGGGGCAGTAAGGTAGATTGAACATCCAGCCGGGTGTGGCCCGGTTGCTATACAGGCGGCTGGTGCAGCCCGTGGCCAGAATGACAGCGCGCGCCGCCACCAGGCAAAGCGAGGGCTCTTCCTCAGCCACGTTCAGGGCTATAGCCCCAACAACACGGTCGTCCTTCTTGAGCAGTTCGGCGACCGGGTGGTGGTTGAGCAAGGTGACGCCACGTTGCTTGGCTTCGCGGGTGAGAATGGCCTTTTGCTTTTTTCCGTCGTACTTAAGGGCCGAATTGGGGAGGCCGGGAAAACCGTGTCCGGTGAATTCCCATTTGCCGGTAGGCCGCATGGGGATGCCCCAGCTTTCCCAGCGCCGGACGATCTCCTCGGAGCGACGCAACTGCACGCGGGATAGGTAAGGATCGCGACATTTTCCGCCTTGGGCGTAATTGACCGTTCTGTGAACAAGATCTTCAAAAATATCCCCGTGGTGCTCGGGAATATAGCAGCGGAAATGGTCGTTGCCGGCCGCGCCCGAACCGCTTCTGCGCGTATCGGCCTTTTCGGCCACAATGACGCGAGCCCCCTGATCCGCCGCCGCGATGGCCGCCATAAGCCCAGCCACTCCTCCGCCAACAACCAGAATATCGGCTTCATAGGTCGCGCTAATTGGCAGCATGCTCGCTCCTTTCGGATTTGAGGGCGCTGGCATCCACATGGAGCATTATGAAAGGAACGGGGATACGAAGGCGAATGGCGCCCGTGGGGCAATCCATCACGCAGCAGCTACAGTGCCAGCATTCTTCGGCAAAAGGAGTACTGGGGGTTTTGTATTTTTTGCGATCGAAGCGGAACACCTGCGTGGGGCAAATCTGGGCGCAGGTACCGCAACCAGAACATTTTTTCGGATCCACGATCGGCGGCATGCGTACTTCCTCGGTTAGTGTTGCATCAAACACGAACACAGAAAAGCGACGACTGAAAAAAATTCTTCCGCTGCCTGACCAACTCCCACCGCCAGAAGCGGCAGTATGAACGCCCCCCTTGAAGGGGGCCACCCCTCCATGCCGAACTGGCCGCACAAACCGTAAAATACTCCGCCGATCTCTTGCCGAAACATTCCACGCTTCGCTCCCTTTTTATATTCGGGGACAGAGACAGCATGGCAAAGGCGGCGCCAAATGACGTGGGCCTGCTTTTCCGTTCTCGCGTAGGCCCTTTCCTTTTTTCACCGCCCGGTGATTCAAAAGATTGAGCCTATTTCCAGGTCCATTCAGCCCTTTGACAGCCGCCCCCAAAGCCCACAAGCAACCTCAAAGAGGGCGTCCCCCATTGATTCGAACTAACCGAATCCAAAGGGAACTGGTTTTTCGGAACCTCAAAAACCTTGCTGCCGCCCAATGGGCATTCCGTGCATCCAAAAATCCCGGATTACCTCTTGTCGCGACACTTCCCGTATGCTGTTAGACAGTTACGAAAAAAGACAACGGGCGCGGATCCCTGAATGGCTGTATTTAAAATAAATTGTAAATGTTTTAAAAAAATTGTAAAGAAAAAAAATCAGACGAAGTGTGTATGTAAGTAAAAGATATTGCTGTTAATTTATGAATAAAAGATGAGGGAGCGTTGTTTACTACCAGCAGTTTTGCTAACGAAAAACTTCATGCAGCCAACAGAACGCGCTCTGACTTTTCCAATGAGCCGGGCGTCTAGTTGCGGGACTGCATTGAAATCCGCATCAAGTATCCGCTTTTCGTTCACCTTTGGGAACTGCACGGCTGACGTCCCTCCCGCGTGATCTTCCGATTCTTGGTTAGCGCCCCTCTTTACGGCCGGACTAACAAAGCGACGGACATCCACACGGTATTGCCGTTTTATGTGGCAAACGCGCGCGGCATGGGAGACTTTCACCGCGGAAGCTCAGGGGTTTGACGCACCAAAAATATCGAGGAGTAAAGGTATACTTCTCAAGACAGTTGATATAGTATTTACTATATTAAAAAATAAACCCAGGAGGTCACATGTCCCTTTCAAAAGTGCTTTATACGGCTAAGGTCAAAGTTACCGGCGGACGCGACGGTGAAGCTGTTTCCGACGATGGCCACCTGAAAGTGAAACTGGGCACGCCCAAGGAAATGGGGGGAGCCGGCGGCGACGCCACCAACCCCGAACAGCTCTTTGCCGCTGGTTTTTCCGCCTGTTTCCTCTCAGCCATGAAGATGATCGCGGGAAAGAAAAACCTACCCATCAGCAACAATCCCTCTATCACGGCGGAGGTGGGCATCGGCCCGGTGGGCCAGGCGTTCGGCCTGCAGGCCACGCTGAATATCAGCCTGCCCGGTATGGAGGAAAAAGCGGCCAAGGAATTGGTCGAGACGGCGCATCAGGTCTGCCCCTACTCCAACGCGACCCGGAACAATATTGAAGTCAGGCTGAACGTTTTTACAAAGTAGCGCGTCTTGTCGGACACGTCCCCAAGGCATAGTAAAACGGCGGACTGCTATACGGTAGTCCGCCGTTTTTCTTGCGTGGCGATTACAAGCGTGAAGGACATCATCGAGGAGCTGTGGAGCACTCCCGCGCGACGAACTCAAAGGTGGTCTGCGCGCTCCGGGCTTTGACCTTCTTTTCCATGGTGGGGTCGATACCCCCGCTCAGCCGTTTTTTGGCGTCAGCACAGACTTCTCGTGCTTCTTCCAGAGAAAGTCGGGGGTATGTTGCCGAGGATCAGCAGTTTTTCACGGCCCTGGAAGCGATACTTCACGCGCCAGCTTTTCGCGCCGCTCGGAGCGACGAAAAGAAAGAGGCCGTTGCCGTCAAAGAGTTTTTGGGGCTTGTCTGTGGGCTTTACGCCGCGAATGGCGGTATCTGCAAGGGGCATGGGGGATTGGATTGCTCTTGGCAAGGGATTATATACCCCCAGAAGCACCCCGAAAAAGTAGGGCTGTCTATAAATTTTTCCAGCCGGGTTCGAACAGCCTGTTTTGTGTATTCCCTTGCCAGGAAAGACTTTTCAGATTGTTCCGAACCCGGCTGAATTGAAATCTGGCGGAGAGGGCGAGATTTGAACTCGCGATACAGGTTTAGCCCGTATACTCCCTTAGCAGGGGAGCGCCTTCGGCCGCTCGGCCACCTCTCCGTTAGCGGAAACGAATTCCTACCCGGCTTGGCCCGGTCTTGTCAAGTTTTTGCGTTCCGCTTTTGTCGTGTTGTCTCGCCTAACTTCTATACGAGGCGTTGCAACTCACGTAATCATGCGTCAAATCCGAGGCCAGCAGAGAATACGCGCCCTGCCCCGCGCCCAGGTGGATGTCGATGGTCACATCGCGGCCCGCCAGGGCGTCCTTCAGCAGAGCGTCGAAATCCAGAGGAGTGGGCTGTTCGTTACGAAACAACTCCACGCCGCACAGGGTCACAAGCACGTCCTTAGGATTGAAGCGCGCGCCGCTGCGGCCCACAGCCGCGACAATACGGCCCCAATTGGCGTCCCGGCCGTACATGGCCGTTTTCACCAGTTGCGAGTGCCCGACTGTGCGCGCCACCTTCTCCGCATCCGCCAGGTCGACCGCGCCTTCGACATTGATGCGGATCACCTTGGTAGCGCCTTCGCCGTCCTGCACCAGCATATAGGCCAGATCGCACAGAACCTTGGTCAGCGCTTCCTGGAGCAAGTCCAGATCCGTGCCGACCACAGTCACGCCGGAGGCGCCGTTGGCCAAGCCGAACAGGGTGTCGTTGGTGGAGGTATCGCCATCCACAGTCACGCGGTTGAAGCTTTCCTCCACGGCGGCCACCAGCATTTTTTTCCAGGCGTTTTCCTCCACCTTGGCGTCGCACAATACAGTAGCGAGCATGGTAGCCATATTCGGGCAGATCATGCCTGCGCCCTTGGCCATGCCAACCAGGCGCACC
This sequence comes from Desulfovibrionaceae bacterium, assembly GCA_031554295.1. Classification (GTDB taxonomy): domain Bacteria; phylum Desulfobacterota; class Desulfovibrionia; order Desulfovibrionales; family Desulfovibrionaceae; genus JAVBVM01. Next base: position 5,961 of record JAVBVM010000125.1, read on the forward strand.
TCGCCGCCTGCCAGACGCAGGCTGGAGGAGGCGAATTTCGGGAAAGCGTCCGTGGTCATGATCGCCCTGGCGAAGTCTTCCGGCGTTTTTGTGCCCAGGCCGGCCGCCAGTGACGGCACCGCATTTTCCCATTTGGCCATGTCGAGCTGCGCGCCAATCACGCCGGTGGAGGCGGGCAGAATATCCGTCGGGTCCAGTCCGCAGGCATCCGCCACCATATCAAGCGTATCCCGGCAGCTTTTCATGCCCAAATCGCCGGTACAAGCGTTGGCGCAGCCGGCATTGATAAGCACGGCGCGGGCCGAGGATTTTTTCGCCAACCAATCCTGGGCCACCAGAACCGGCGCGGCCTTGAATGCGGCCGTGGTGAACACCCCGGCCGCGGCGGCCGGAACATCGCTCACCAGCAGCGCCAAATCATCGCGGCCTTGCTTGCGGAAGGCGGCCGCAGCCGTGGAAAACAGAAAACCTTTAGGTATCTCAAGAGACATCATGCGCTCCAGTCTTTGTAATAAGCGTCTCCCAATATCTGGGGTTCCAAGGGGCTGTGAGCACCCTGGCCGCCGGAGGCCGTCTTTTACCCCCGCCCTACTGCCCGCAGCATTTTTTGTATTTTTTGCCGCTGCCGCAAGAGCAGGGGTCGTTTCGGCCGACCTGATCGGCCGGACGTCGCGCCTGCATGGAGGCCGGTTTTGTCCCGTTTCCGGACGGAGCGCCGGAAGAACCGGCGGAATAGGCCAAGTTTTGTTTCTTTTCCTTATGCGTAAACTCGTGTTGCGGCCGCTCCCGCTGTAAATCGCCATCCGGACCTTCCGCGTCTTCCGTCTGGCGTGGCTCAATGCGCAGGCGCGTGAGCATGCGGAACATGTTTTCATTGATGCGCTCCAGCATTCCCTGGAACAACTCAAAGCCCTCGCGCTTATACTCCTGCTTGGGGTCGCGCTGGCCATAGCCGCGCAAGCCTATGCCGTCGCGCAAATGGTCCATGTTCAGGAGATGCTCTTTCCAGCAACGGTCCAGTTCCTCAAGCATGAAGAAGCGCAGCACGTCGAGATAGATGGTGTTGGCGCTTTCCTTCAGCTGGTCGAAGATTTCGTGTACGGCTCCGCGCGCTTCGTCAAGCGTGGGAGGGGCGGTATCCGCCAGCGGCAGCACACGTTCGATGTTGAACAAATCACGCAGGTGGGTGCACAGGGCGGCGTCCGCTTCCAGATCCTGGCGCTTGTCGTCCCGGCCCGCGTACAGCGATTGCAGGGTTTCTTCCAGGAATTCGAAAACCGTGGCGTCCAGATCCGGATCGGTCATAGCCGTGCGGCGCAGGGAATAGATCACCTCACGCTGCTGGTTCATGACGTTGTCATAGTCAAGCAGGGTCTTGCGGATTTCAAAGTTGAAGCCTTCCACCCGGCGCTGGGCGTTTTCGATGCTGCGCGAGATCATACGCGCCTCGATCGGTTCACCGTCACGCATGCCGAGCCGCTGCATGATGCCGGACAGGCGTTCGCCGCCGAAACGGCGCATTAGGTCGTCTTCCAAAGAAAGGTAAAAGCGCGAGGAGCCGGGGTCGCCCTGGCGGCCGGAACGACCGCGCAACTGATTGTCGATGCGCCGGCTTTCGTGGCGCTCGGTGCCGAGAATATGCAGGCCGCCCAACTCGCGCACGCCGGGGCCAAGCACGATATCCGTGCCGCGGCCAGCCATGTTGGTGGCAATGGTCACCTTGCCGCTCTGACCCGCCTGGGCGACGATTTCCGCTTCCTGCTCATGGTATTTGGCGTTCAGCACGCTGTGCGGGATGCGCGCTTTTTTCAGACGTTCAGACAAGAGCTCCGAAGTTTCGATGGAAATAGTGCCCACCAGCACAGGCTGGCCGTTTTGGTGCAATTGGCTGATGGCCTGCACAATGGCCGAGTACTTTTCTTCCTTGGTGCGATAGATCTGGTCTGAAAAATCCTTGCGGATCATCGGCATGTTGGTGGGCACGCCGATAACTTCCAAATTATAGATCTGCTGGAATTCCACGGCTTCGGTGTCGGCTGTGCCGGTCATGCCAGCCAGCTTGCCGTAGAGACGGACATAGTTCTGGAAAGTCACGGAGGCCAGTGTCTGGTTTTCCGCCGCGATTTTCACGTTTTCCTTGGCTTCCAGGGCCTGGTGCAGGCCATCGCTGAAGCGCCGGCCAGGCATGAGGCGGCCGGTGAATTCGTCGACGATCACCACCTGGTCGTCGGCTACAATATAGTCCACGTCCCGCTTGAAAATATGGTGAGCCTTCAGGGACTGCATGACGTGATGCTGAACCTGGATATTGACCGAATCAAACAGGTTGTCGACCTCAAGCAGACGCTCGGCCTGCATGACGCCCTCGTCCGTGAGCATCACCGTGCGGTTTTTCTCATCCACGGTAAAGTGCTGGTCGCGCGTGAGCTTGGGCATGACGCTGTCCACGCGGCGGTAAAGACCGGTCGATTCCTCGGACGGACCAGATATGATCAGCGGCGTGCGCGCCTCGTCGATCAGGATGGAGTCCACTTCGTCCACAATGGCGAAGTGGTGGCCGCGCTGCACCATCTGGCCGGCGGAAAATTTCATGTTATCGCGTAGATAGTCAAAGCCGAACTCGTTGTTCGTGCCGTAGGTGATGTCCGAACCATAGGCGGCTTGGCGTTCGGCATCGGTCAGGCCGTGCACGATCACCCCGACGGTCAGGCCGAGGAAGGAATAGATCGAGCCCATCCAGGCCGCGTCGCGCTTGGCCAGGTAGTCGTTGACCGTGACCACGTGCGCGCCTTTGCCTTCCAGGGCGTTCAGCACCACGGGCAGGGTGGCGGCCAGGGTTTTGCCTTCGCCGGTTTTCATTTCCGCGATGTTGCCCATGTGCAGGGCAATGCCGCCCAGCAACTGCACATCGAAGTGCCGCATATTCAGGGTGCGGCGGCCGGCTTCGCGCACCATGGCAAAAACTTCGGGCAGGTAGGCGTCCAGATGGGCGCCGTTGGCGAGCTCCTCGCGGATGGTCCGAACGCGTTCGGGAAAGGCCGCATCGGGCATGGCCTGCATTTGCGGTTCCAGGCCGTTGATGGCCTGGACCCTGTTGCCCATTTTTTTCAAAAACCGATCATTTCGTGTGCCAAACACGGCGCGAACAAGAGCATTGATCATGCGAAACCTTCCAAGGTTGCGTCATGCTCCGGCAGCCCCCCTTGAACGGGGAGGCCGGAGGGATGCTCTCCCCCCGGCCGCCGGAAGCATGGTTAATTTTCGTAATACGACCGTAGCGGCTGGCTGCGCACCGGATGGCGGAGCTTGCGCAGGGCCTTGGCTTCGATTTGTCGAATACGCTCGCGCGTGACGTTGAAAAGCTTGCCCACTTCTTCCAGTGTGTGGTCAGACTTTTCGCCAATGCCGAAGCGCTTGCGCAGCACCTGCTCCTCGCGCGGGGTCAGATCGGCCAGCACCGCGGCAATCTGCTCGGACAACTTGGTATTGACCACTTCCTCGGCCGGGGCCACGGCTTTTTTATCCTCAATGAAATCGCCCAGGCTCGAATCTTCCTCATCGCCGATCGGGGTTTCCAGGGAAATGGGCTCCTTGGCGATTTTCAGCACCCGCTTGACCTTGTCCACCGGGTAATCCATGCGCACGGCTATTTCCTCTGGGGTGGGGTCGCGCCCCAACTCCTGCACCAGGTAGCGCGAGGTGCGGATCAGCTTGTTGATGGTTTCGATCATGTGCACGGGGATACGGATGGTCCGGGCCTGGTCCGCGATGGCGCGGGTGATGGCCTGGCGTATCCACCAGGTGGCGTAGGTCGAGAATTTGTAGCCGCGCTGGTATTCGAACTTGTCCACAGCCTTCATCAGGCCAATATTGCCTTCCTGGATCAGGTCCAGGAACTGCAGGCCGCGGTTGGTATATTTCTTGGCAATGCTCACCACCAGACGCAAATTGGAGCGGATCAACTCCTGCTTGGCACGCATGGCGGCGGTATTGCTGCGCTTCACCCGCCAAAGCACTTCCTCCAGATCGTCCACGTTGTGGCAACACTTCTCCTGCAAGCGCTGGAGGATTTCAATTTTGCCCAGGATCATTTCCTTAAACGAAAACATCTCGTCCACGTTCATCCCCAGCATGCCGGACGCGGCCACGGGCGAAGCCGTGCGCTCCTCAAGCTGCTTGAAGATGTCCAGAATCTCGCCCTGGGTGTGACCGGTGGACTGAATGTAAGCCGCCAGATCGCGCTGGCAGTTGTGCATTTGACGCACATAGTCCTCGACCGTTTCAATGATGCGGTCAATCAGGGTTTTTTCCAGCTTGATATCGCGCAGGCGGCTGACAATGTCTTCCTTAAAGGAGAGAATTTCCTTCAGGGTACCGGCCACGCGGCGCTCCAGCGTGCAGCATTCGTCGAACTTCTGGTAGATCTTGCGCTTCTTCTTGAAGGTATGGCGGATCTCGTCCAGCAGCAGGATTACGCGCTGGCGCTGGTTCATCTCATCTTCGCTCGGGTCGTCTTCTTCAATGGTCTTGACCACGTCCTTGAGCTTGATGCGGTTGAGCTTCAGGTCCTCGCCCACATTGATCAGCTCTTCGACGGCCACCGGCACTTCGACCAGAGCATAGAGCACGTCCTGCTCGCCCATTTCAATCTTTTTCGCGATCACCACCTCGCCTTCGCGATCAAGCAGAGGCACGGCGCCCATTTCGCGCAGATACATGCGCACCGGATCAGTGTTGCGCGAGGAGTACTCGCCGGCGTCCTCACCCTCCACCAGTTCAATGCCCGACTCCATGCCCGCGTCCAGCGCGGACTCCAACCCGGCGTCAATGCCGGCCATGTCGTCGGTCTCTTGGCTGGCGCCGCTGGCGACCTTTTTCAGATCCTTTTCCGAATCCACGATCACAATTTCGTGCTGATCGAAGATGCTGATGATCTCCTCCACCTGCTCCGGCGTGTTCACTTCCGCCGGCAAGGCTTTGTTCAGCTCGTCAAAAGTCAAAAAGCCGTTGGCCTTGCCTTTGGTGATCAGGAGTTTGATCTGCTGTATTTCTTTAATGTTCGGCATTGTTTTCCCTCGAATGTTCCTGAACCGCGCGCAGCAGTTCCTGTTCCGTATCCGGGTCCAGCCCGGCCGGAGACCGACGCAACGCGGCGGCCGCCCCAGCACTTCCAAGATTGTGCCGAATGGATTTTTGAACGCTCTCTATAATTTCCAAAAGTTCTTTATTCTCCGTTTCTTTCGGTGGCACTTCACCAGTTCGGGAACGGATCCAAAAATCGCGCTCCCGTTCATCCAAGTGTGGCAATAAATCATCGCCATGCGCTCCGAAGCGCTGCATTTTTTCCCAAAAAGCAGTCGCAAACGGACTAACTAAAATAAGCCCTGCGCCAGCTTCTTGCAAGGCTTTAAAATGATGCGGATAGCGCGCCACAAAATCAAGAGTGGCGTTTTCTCGCCTGGTTCGCGCATCCAGCATCGTCGGGATTTCCGGCGCGGACAACAACGCACTCAGCCTGGGACGCGCCGTATCCGCCAGGCCCTGCCGCAAGTCCGCTTCACTGATATCCAGACCGCGCGCCAACCGTCCCACAAAAAAACCGGCCAGGTCCGGCTGCAGCGTCAGTTGGCTTAAAAACTTTTTCGCCCAGTCCAGAGTTTCCGCCGGGGCGAATTCCCGGGCCAGGGTTTGAATGCAGAAATCCAGGCCATCCGGCGCCGCCTCCAGCAACGCGTCAAAGGCGGCCGGCCCGCCGCCCCTCCCGTCGCGCAAAAAGTCATCGATATCCGCGCCGTCGGGCAAAATAGCCACCCGGCACTTCACTCCGCGCGGCCGCAGCATCTCGCAGGCGCGCAAGGCGGCCTTGCGGCCGGGCTTGTCGCCGTCAAAAAGCAGATCCACCTTGGCGCTGAAACCGGAAATGCGCTTGACCTGTTCGGGCGTGAAAGCCGTACCCAGCACCCCGCACGCATGGGTATAGCCGAACTGGTGCAGGGTCAGCACGTCCATATACCCTTCAGTCAGCATCAACCGGCCTTTCTGAGACACGGACCGACGGGCCTGATACAGGCCGTAGAGGTGCTCTCCCTTTTTATAGATGGCCGAGTCGCTGCTGTTGATATACTTGGCCTGATCCTCATCCGCGATAATCCGGCCGCCAAAGGCGATGGCCCGGCCGGACAGGTCCTTGATCGGAAAAATCAACCGTCCCCGGAAGCGGTCATACATGCGCCCGGCTTCGTTTTTCGACAAAAGCCCGGCCTGGGCGGCTTCCTCATGAGCGAAACCGGCGCGGCGTAAAGCGTCCGCCAAATCCTGCCAGCCTGGCAGGCTGTAGCCCAATTCAAAACTCTTGACGATCTCGGGCGACAAACCGCGCTTGGCAATGTAGGCCCGGCAGGCTTCGGCCTCGGGCAGAGTCAGGTTCGCCGCGAAATGCGCCATGGCGATTTCATGCATGCGCAGGCTACGACGTTTGAATGATTGCGCCTTCTGCGCGCCCGGGTTGGGCTTGGGCGCGTCCTCCAAGGAAACGCCGGTCTCCTCGGCCAGAGCCTCCAGGCTTTCCCGGAAATCCAAACCGTGCATGCGGCCGTAAAAATCGAACAGATCCCCCGAAGCCTGACAGCCGAAGCAGTAGAAAAAGCCTTCCTCCTCGTTGATGGAAAAGGACGGCTTCGTCTCCTGATGAAACGGACACGGCGCCATCCAGCGACCGCTTACACGGCGCAACTCAATATAGCGCCGGGCGAGTTCCGCCAGGCTCAGACGCGCCTTTATGGCCTGCGTCGCTGAATTACCGCGTTTCATGCATACATCACTTCAGTTCCACGCGGGTCATGCCGTCCCCGCCCTGATCCTCGGGCGCCAGGGAAAAGCTTTTCACCGGCGGGAACGTGGGCAAAAACTCATGAATCTGCTTGCGCAGCGCGCCCGTGCCCCGTCCATGGATCACCTCGACGCTGGAGGCGCCCCGCAACATGGCCGCATCCAGAAAACGAACCAACTCGCTCAGAGCAACATCAGCACGTAAACCCCGAACGTCAAGACGCAGAGGCGCACTTTCCGGCACGGGAATTTTCACCGTGGCCAGACGCGGGCTGGCGGAAGCGTTCAGGGCCTCAAGTTCGTCGGCTTCCACCCAGAGAAAAACGCTGTTGATATCCACGCGCGCGCGTTTTTTGCGCGTGTCCACTTCAGTGACCACGGCATTTTTGCCCCAGGGCGCGTAACGCACGGTCAGTCCCGGTCTCAGATCATTAATGGAAAGCGCATTCTGAGACGCTTCCCCGACCAGCCTTTCCTCGCCGGTATCGCCGACCGGCAAATGCGTCAGGTTTTTGCGCACGCCGGAGAGATCCTTCAGGGTCTGCTTATGCGTGCGCTGGCCCTTTTTCCAGTCAGCCAGAATGGCGCGCGCTTCAGCCTGCAGGCTCTCAAACAGGCGGCGGCGCTCGGCTTCCAAGCGCTCATCAAGCTTTTTACGTTTTTCCCGGTATTTTTCCTTTTCCTCGGCCAACTGATCCAGTTCCCGCTCCTTTTCCACAGCCAGGGAGTTCAGGCGCTCAATCAACGCGGCCGTGTCCTCGCCGCTGAGCAGGAGAAATTGTTCAGCCCGGCGCAAAATGGATTCCGGCATGCCGTGGGCGCGGGCCACATCCAAAGCCTGGCTGGCCCCCACCTGATCATAAGCAAGGCGGAACAAGGGCTTGCGGGTTTTCGGGTCAAACAGCACGGAAGCGGCGCGCACCTTGTCGCGACTCAAGGCATATGCCTTTAAGGCCGGGAAGTGTGTGGCCGCAGCCACCATGGCGCCCTGCTCCACCAGATCGTCGATCACGGCCTGCGCCAGGGCCGCACCCTGGGCCGGGTCCGTGCCCGCGCCGAATTCGTCGAGAATCACCAAACCGCCCGGCCCGACCAGCGGCCAGATACGGCTCAACTGCTCAATTTGCGCTGTGAAGGTGGAAACGTGATCCTCCAGATTCTGCGCATCGCCGATAAAAGCGAAAATGTGCGGCCAGAACGGCAGCACGCTCCCCTTGCGCACCGGCGTTGGCAAACCGGAAAAGGCCATAAGCGCGATCAGGCCGAGGGTTTTCAGGCTCACAGTCTTGCCGCCGGCGTTGCCGCCGCTGATCACCAGGCCCAGTTGGCCGGGCAATAGCGTCACGTCTACGGCCTGCACGGTAAAAAGCTTTTTGTGCTTTCCATCGGAACAGCCCTCCCCGGCCGGCAGCGAGGCCAACTCCAGCAGGGGATGGCGCGCGCCTTCCAGGCGAACGCCCACGCCCGTATCCGCCGCCACTTCAGGGATCAGGCCGTCATACAGGGCGGCCAGCTTGAGGCTGGCGGACAGCACATCCAGGCGCACCAGAAAGGCGTTGACCCCCTTCACGGCCGGTAGCGCCTCCCGAATCAAATTCGTGAGTTCCCGAATTACCTTGCGCTCTTCCTCACGTTCTTCTTTTTTCAGCTCCTGCAATTCGTTGTTCAGTTCGAGCAAAAACATGGGCTCGAAGTAGCAGGTTTCCCCGGTTTGTGAGTATTCGTGGATCACGCCCTGCAGGCGGCCCTTAAAATTGGCCTTAAGCGGCAGCACATAGCGGTCCGAGGCCAGGGTCATGAAGGTATCCTGGAGATAGTGCAGGATATTGTAGCGCTCGGCGTATTCCTTGACCTTGCGTATGCACTGCTGGTGGATGCGGCGGATTTCTCCACGCACCAGGCTTAAGCCAGGCGAACTTTCGTCCCTTAAGAGGCCGTTGTCGCCAATACAACGACCTAAGGCGGACAGGACGTTGCGCGGCACCGGGCTCCGCGAAGCCAGTTCCCGGAGAAGCGGCAGGCTGTCCGCCGTGTCGGCGCGCTCTTCCAGAGCCTGGACCATATCTTGCGCCTGAGACAGGCACTGGCGCAGGGCCCATAGGGCATCCACATCCAGGTCCGCCGCTGAAGTCTCAAGGAAGTTCAGGGCGCCGGAAATATCGGGAAAAGAGGCCAGAGTGAAGCCCTGGGCGAACAAGCCGCGCGCTTCGTCAAATAACGCGGCCGCGGCGTGCACTTTTTCCAGGGTTTTAAGGGGGCGCAAGGCCAGGGCCGCGTTTTTTCCGGCCTCGGAAACGCACAGTTCGGCAAGGCGGGTTAAGACCTTGCCGTACTCAAGCACATCAAGCGAGCGATCTTCCATCAATTCGGCACTATTTTCCGGAAAGGCGTTCCCGCACCAGGGCGCTCAGGTTTTTCGCATCCAAACGGCCTTTATGCAGGGCGAGAATCGCGTTCATGACCTTGCCCATTTCCTGCGCGGATTTCGCGCTGGTCTGGGCAATGGTGTCATCAATAATTGAGGAAATTTCTTCGGCGCTCAAAGGTTGAGGCATATAGCCAGTGAGCACCTCCAACTCGGCCTGTTCTTGCGCCGCCAGATCCAGCCGGCCGGCCTTGGTGAACTGCTCAATGGAATCCTGGCGCTGTTTAACCTGCTTCATGAGCACGTCCAGCAGTTCCGGCTCCTCAAGCGGCCGCATCAGGCTGACCTGGACGTTTTTAGCCGCGGTTTTCACATGGCGCAGCACATTCAGGCGCACGGCATCCTTGGCTTTATAGGCAGCGATATAATCCTGCTCAATTTGTTGGGATAATGACATGGCACACCCTGGAGATTGCGGGATGAGACATCCCTGGTGTGAGAGAAATACGGAAAACCCGGCCCGAAAGCCGGGTTTCCCTCATGCGCGAAGCGTGGAATACGGCGCGCCGCGCCGTATAGCTAAAGCACGTTCAACTTACGGATCTTCTTCATCAAGCGCTTGCGCGCCGCGGCCTTCTTCTTCTTACGCATCACACTCGGTTTTTCATAGTGTTGGCGCTTCTTCATTTCCGAAAGAATGCCGGCCTTTTCCACCTGCTTCTTGAAGCGGCGCAAGGCGATATCAAAGTTATACTCGTCTTCGTTTAAATATACACCGGGCAAAAAAATCACCCCCTCCACAGGGATTACCCTTTCGCAAGGGCAAAGAAGATTTCTTATGCCGAAATTTGAAAAAAAGCAACCAAGCCATCACGCATATCACATGTGGTTTTATAAAAAAGCCTACAAAAAGTTTCGCGGGGGGGGCCACCCGCGGTACCCCGCAAAAAGGCAACAATAATTTATATCGCACCGGCACCCAAATTATGAAGCAACAAACAAAAGATATAGGAAAGGAAATACGTGGTGTTGCGAAGCGAAAAGCAATAAGG
>JAVBVM010000081.1:0-18345 GCA_031554295.1 Desulfovibrionaceae bacterium
GGCGGGAATGCCGACCTTGTACAGGTCGGTGACCGAGCAGCCGGCGATGCTGGCGTAGATGATCATGGAGATGCTGGGCGGGATGATGATGCCCAGCGGGCTGGCCGCGCCGACCACGGCGCTGGCGAAGGCGCGGTCATAACCGCGCTGGGCCATGGCCGGGATCATGATGCTGCCGATGGCCGCGGCCGTGGCGATGCCGCTGCCGGAAACGGCCGCGAAGAACATGCAGCCCACAATGGTCACAATGGCCAGGCCGCCGGTCAAGCGGCCGACCAGCAGGCTGGCCAGGCGCACCATGCGCGAGGCCAGGCCGCCCCGGTTCATCAGGTCGCCGGCCAGGATGAAGAAGGGAATGGCCAGCAGCGGGGCCGAGGTCACGCCCATGTACAGGCGCTGCACCACGGTCTGGGAGGGAATGTCCGCCAGAAAGAGAAAGAGCGCCGAGGAAAGCCCCACACAGATGGCGATGGGCGCGCCCAGCACCAGCAGAACAAGGGCAACGATGAAGAATATCGCGGTCATGACGCCCTCCAGCCTTTATTTTCCTTGCCGGCCACGGTGAGGCCCAAACGGACGAGCAAAATGACGGAAATGCAGATGAAGGACAGGGGCATGACCCCGTACACGTAATGCATGGGGATCTCCATGTTCGGCGACCCCTGGTATTGGACGATCTTCAGCGATTCCAGCCCCCAGTAGGAGGTGTACAGGGCGAAGGCCAGGGTCGCCAGATCCTGGATAATGTTGAGCGCCCGCCGGATTCCGGGGCGGTTCGTCAGCATGCTCTCCAGCACGGTGATGGAGATGTGCCCCCGCCGGGCGGTTTCGCCGATAGCGCCGAGGAAGACCACGGCGTACATGCACAGAATGGACATTTCCTCGGTCCAGGGATAGCCGTGCTGGATAATCACCCGGCCGACAACCTGCAGGAACATGCTGAACACCATGACGGCGGCGAGCAACGCCAGTATCCAGCCCAGCAGGCGGTCCAGTATTTTTGCCAGTTTTGCCATAGAAGCACTCCCGCGAAGATAAAAAGAGCCGCGCCCGGCGAACCGGGCGCGGAAGCGTGACGCAGCCTACAGAGCCCGGAATTTTTCAATCCAGTTGAAGCTCTTGTCGCCGTAGGTCTTCTTGTACCAGTCATACACGGGCACCGCGGCGTCCTGGAAGGGCTTGGTGTCAATGTCGTTGAACTTCATGCCCTTGCCTTCCAGGAACTTGACCAGCACTTCCTCTTCCTGCTTCTTGCAGAATTCGGTGGTGATCATGGCCGATTCCATGGCGCAGTCCTGGATCAGCTTGCGCACTTCGGGCGACCAGGCGTTCCACTTGGGGCCGGAAGCCCACAGGCCGGCCCAGCAGGCGATGTGGCGGGTGTTGGCGACGTACTTCTGCACTTCATACACCGGGTGGTCGACCAGGGCCTGCAGGTTGATTTCCAGGCCGTCCAGGGCGCCCTGCTGCAAGGCGGTGAAGGCGTCGGCGAAGCTCATGGCCGAGACGTTGGCTTTCCAGAATTCAAACACCTTCACGTAAATGGGGCTCTGCGTGGTGCGCAGCTTGAAGCCCTTCATCTGGTCGAAGCTGGTCACCGGCGCCTTGCCGCTGGTGACAAAGCGGTAGCCGCGACAGAACAGGCCCAGGCCGATGATGCCCCGGTTCTGGGCCACGTTCACGAATTCCGTGTGCAGCGGGCTTTTCAGGAAGCGATAGATGTGATCCCAGTCCTTGAACAGGTAGGGCAGGTCAAGGCCGCCGAAGTCGGCGGAATAGTTGGCGAAGGCCGCCAGGGTGTTGACCGCCAGGTCAATGGTGCCGAACTGGAGGGCTTCGGGCAGGGAACGTTCGTCGCCCAGCACGCCGTCGGTATAAATGACGATTTCAATTTCGCCCTTCGAGCGTTCTTCGATCAGCTTCTTGAATACTTCCGCCTGATAGTTGTACACGCCGGCCGCCGGGTGAAAATGGGCGAGCTTCAGCTGCAGCTTGGCCTGCGCGGCCGCGCTCACGGAAAAAACCAGGCCCAGCGCCAGGCATAAGGTAATGAGTACACGCGCCTTCATTGCTAACCTCCAAAGTTACAGGTTTGCGTTATCGCTTTGACGGCCTCGGCCGAGGCTTTGAACGCCGCCATTTCCTCATCTGTAATCGGCAGTTGGACAACTTTGTAACCGCGCGGCGAAAGCAGCAGGGGCAAGCCCAGGCACACGCCCGACACGCCGCCGTATTCGCCGTTGCAAAGCACGGAACCGGTGACCGGCGCCGGGCTTTCCGTCATCAGGGCCTCCAGCATGCGGCACAGGCTGGTGGCCGACGTCCAGCCGGAGGAGCGGCGGGCGTCCAGGGCCTGGAATTCCTGAAACCAGGTTTTGATGATCCGGGTGATGGTCTCTTTTTCCTGGGGGTTGAAGGCGTGCGGCTTGCCCCGCACCTTGATCGTGCTGAACAGGGGCACCTGCGTGCCGCCGTGCTCGCCGATCACGTAGGCTTCCACGTCGCGTACCGGCACGGACAGGAATTTGCCCACAGCCCAGCGCAGGCGCAGGGAGTCATTGCGGCAGAAGCCGATCACCCGCTCGGGCGAAAGCCCTTCCAGGACGCCGAGCCCGTGGGTGAAAATATCCGTGGGGTTCATGGCGTTGATGATCAGGGCGTTCTTGCAATAGGCCGCGAGCGACGGGGCCATGGCCCGCAGGATTTTCAGGTTGCCTTCAAGAAAAGCGTTGCGCGAGGCCACCGCCCCGGTCTCGGGAACCCCGGCGGCCAGAACGACGACATCGCAGCGCGCCAAATCCTCCCAGCCGCCGGCGCTGATCGCCGTGCCGGAAACCTCGCTCAAGGACTGCTCCATATCCATGGCGTGGTTTTTCACCACGTTTTCCTTGATGTCCACCAGCACGATTTCATCGAACAGAGTGTGCAGCCCTGTGTAGAAAGCTATCGTGGAGCCGATGGTGCCGGCGGCTCCGATAATGCCCAGTTTGCTCATGCGATCCCCCTTGCGCGGACTGAGGTTGAACGATCGGAAACGGAAAGCTCGGATCATCAGACAAAGTTGACGAAGCGCGCGCGTCACGCGACCCGCCCATGGAAGGGCGTCGACCCGGCGCCCAAACGCGCGAACTGGTCTTTATCGCCGCGACCGGAAGCCACATAGCGCGGCGTGCATCTGAATCTCTTCACACAGACAGGACAAATCGTCTTATCGCCAACCGGCCCGAGGCGCCGGCAAAATACGGCCAAAGATCCCGCAAGACAAAAAAGCGCGGAGCCAATACGACTTGCTAAAAAGACACATGGAGCGGGGTGCTGTCCTTAAGCCGCCCCACGCGGCTCCGGGTTCGCACGAAAAAAGAAAAATACCATCGAGAAGTAGGCCAGATAAAAAATAATTGCAATGGGAAAAATCAAATTAAATCAAGTGAAAATATGCACAAAAAGTCAGACGCGAAAAAAAACAAGACGCGTGGGGCGCGAATAGGGGGGAGGTAAAAAGCGTGTCTTTTTTTCAGCCGCCCGCGTCCGCCAAAAAAGTATCTCCAGTCCGAGCCCTTTTCGTGAGTTTGTCCAGCTTGCGGACTTGACGAAGCGCTTTAGACCCTATAGAGGGTGGAATTCAATCTTCTGAAGGAGAATAATCATGCAGAGAACATATCAACCGAGCAAGATCCGCCACAAGCGCACGCACGGCTTCCGCGCGCGCATGCGCACGGCGAACGGCCGCAATGTCATCCGCCGCCGCCGCGCCAAGGGTCGCGCGCGTTTATCGGCGTAGCGTTGCGTGAACACCGGCTCACCCGTCGGGCAGATTTTACCGCCGTTTACGGGGCGGGCCGTCGTTTTCATTCGAAAAACTTCATTGTGTTTGCTTTACGGCGCGAAGCGTTGAATGCCGTCGAAGGCCGCGCGCCGCGCCCGCGGGATGCGGCGGACGAAGTTTCCTCGCGCGTTTGCCCGGACGCCGGACCGAATGGCGGGCCGGACGCCTGGCGCATGGGCCTTGCCGTAACGCGCAAAACCGGCACGGCGGTTGTGCAAAACCGCGTCAAGCGCGTTTTGCGCGAATTTTTCCGCCTGCATGGGAACATGCTGCCGCCGGACATGGATATTGTGGTCACGCCCAAACGTACCCTGGTTCCCGAATGCGTGACCTTAAGTTTTGTCGAGCGGGAACTCGCGCCTGTTCTCCGGCAGGCGGCGCGGGTTGCCGGCCAGGGGAATTCCCGGCTATGAACAATATCATGCACATAGCGGCGGCCGTGCTGCGCGGAGCAGTCATGCTGCCTATTCGCGTCTACAAATATTGCCTGTCGCCGTTTCTTCCTCCCGCCTGCCGCTACGTGCCCACCTGTTCGGAATACGCGCTTGAAGCCATTCGGGTTCACGGCGCGCTGTACGGTATTTTTCTTGGGGCGGCGCGGATTCTGCGCTGCCATCCCTGGTCCGCCGGCGGATACGATCCGGTGCCCGAACGGGCGCGGGACGCTTTTAAACGCCTGACGGGCGCGCCAAAACTTTAATTGCTTGTAAGGAGCCGCTAAGCGCCGTATGGATATCAAACGCTTGATTCCCGCAATTGTCATCTGCATTGTCATCATGCTCGGCTGGAGCAAGTTGTCGGTCTACATGGGCTGGGCTCCCGACCCCGAGCTTCAGCGGCAGGCCCAGCAGCAGGCTCAGCAGCAGGCCCCCGTCGAAGGCGGCGCCCAGCCGGGCCCCGCATCCACGACGTTGCCGGAAATCCAGGCGTTCACCCCGGCCCCGGGGCGCACCATTACGATCAGCACCCCGCTCTATGAAGCCGGGCTGTATACGGGCGGCGGCTTTCTGGAGTCGTTCCGCCTGACGCGGTATAACGTGGAGTCCAGCAAGGACGCGGACGCCGAAAAGGTCAACCTGGTCGGCCCCCTGGCGCGCGGCAAGGCCCCCCTGGGCCTGCTGCTCGACGGCAAGCCCACCTGGGCCGGCGTGGAATGGGGCACGGATTCTTCCGACCTGCGCCTGAACGCCGGCGAAACCGGCGCCATCCGCCTGACCGGCGTGGTGGACGGCATTACCGTGGTGCGCGAACTGACCTTTGACGCGAATACCTACCTGATCCACGAAAACATCTACCTGACCGGCGGCCAGGAGCGCAGCGCGCGCCTCGGCATTGCCGTGAGCGCGGAAGACCTGTCCTTCGGCGCCTCGCAGTATAACCAGACCGGCGCGGCCTGGCGCGTCAACGACTCGCTGAAAGAGGTCACCGACACGGACGACCTGGCCAAGGGCATGTCCGCTTCCGGCGCGGTCCAGTGGGCCGGGGTGATGAGCAAATACTTCATGACCGCCGTGGCGCCGGTTGATACCGCCGGCCTGGGCATGCGCGCCCGCTATGAGGACGAAGTGTTCCGCGCCGTGGTGGAAAAGTCGGACGTGCGCCTGGCGCCCGGCCAGACCGTAGAGTCCTCGTGGAACTACTGGATCGGCCCCAAGGACCGCGAACTTTTGCAGGCCGCGCCCAATAACCTGGCCTCCTCGGTCGACATGGGCATGTTCGGCTTTATCGGCAAAATTCTGCTGTCGCTGCTGAACTTCTTCCATTCCTACGTCGGCAACTACGGCGTGGCCATCATTCTGCTCACCGTGCTGGTCAAACTCATCCTCTCCCCGCTCTCTTACAAAAGCTACAAGTCCATGGAGCGGATGAAAAAACTCCAGCCCATGATCACGAAGCTGCGCGAGAAGCACGGCGATGACCGCGCGGCCATCAGCCGTGAGACCATGGCGCTGTACCGCACTTACAAGGTCAACCCGGCCGGCGGCTGCCTGCCCATGATCGTGCAGATTCCGGTCTTTTTCGGCCTTTACCAGGCCCTGCTGAACGCCCTGGAATTGCGGCACGCCTCCTTCATTTCCACCCTGCCCTTCACGGATCTGACCTGGATGGCCGACCTTTCCGTCAAAGACCCCTTGTACATCAGCCCGATCGTCATGGGCGTCACCATGTTCTTGCAGCAAAAACTCACGCCCACCACCGGCGACCCGACCCAGGCGAAGATCATGATGCTCATGCCTGTGATCTTCACGGTCATGTTCATCAACTTCCCGGCGGGCCTGGTGATCTACTGGCTTACCAACAACGTGCTTTCCATCGCCCAGCAGTGGTGGATGCTGCGCAAGGTATAAAAAGGTAGGCCGCACTCGGCCCGACGCGCCAAAAGGACACGTATGCGCGATTATAAAGAATTCGAAGGCAAGACTCTGGATGACGCCATTGCGGAGGCATGTTCCTATTATGATGTGCCGCGGGAAAAGCTTGAAATAGAGATCCTGCAGGATGCCAACGGCGGCATCTTCGGCCTGATGGGAACGCGCAAGGCGAAAATAAGCGCCCGCCGGGCGCAGTTGGCCCCTTCCCCGAGAACTCCCCGGGACGAGAGCGAACGCGCCGAACCGCCCAAACCGCCCAAGCGGCAAGAGGCGGCGGCGCCTGGAAAAACGGCCCGGCATTCCACGCCGGCCGAGTCCCAGGACTCGCGAAAGAAAGAAGCGCATCCCGGGCGGGAGAAAGCCGAGCCCCAGGCCGCCCCTAAAACCGCCCCCAAAGACTCCCCGGGCGGCTCCCTCAATGGCTCCCCCAAAGACTCTCCAAACGGGGAAGCGCCTGAAGGCGAGCGTTCCTCGCGCCGCCGCCGCGGTTCGCGCGGCCGGCGCGGCGAAACGCCTGAAAAGCGCGCCGGCCAGAATAACGCCGGCAAAGATGCCGGCGGCGGAGAGGACGCCGCCCCGGCCAAACCCGCCGCCCGTCCGGGCAAAGCTCCGGCTGCCGCCGATTTTTCCGCAAACGGGGGAGGGAACGGGACCGCTGACCTCCCGTTTGACGCCACGGCCGAGGATCTGGCCGACGGCCTGCCCTTGGTCAGCCTGGAAAGCCTCGACCAGGAACTGCTGACCCGCTGCTGCCTGGAAACCGTGGAACGCCTGACCGCCCCCATCGTGGGCGAAGTGGGCTACACCATCGACTTCGCGGACGGCCGCGTACGCGTGGGCATTGACTGCGGCGAGGATTTCGCCCTGCTGATCGGCCGTGACGGGCAAACCTTGTCCGCCCTGCAGTACATGTGCTCGCGCATTATTTCCCGCCGCATGGGCGCGACGGTGCGCGTGCAGCTTGAAGGCGGCAACTACCGCGAACGCCAGAACGAGAAGCTGCGGGAAATGGCCGTCGAGCTTGCGCGCAAGCTGCACGAGACCGGCAAGGCGCAGTATACGCGGATGTTGAGCTCCTACCACCGCCGCGTCGTGCATATGGCCCTGCAGGATGACCCGGAAATCACCACCCGCAGCAAGGGCGACGGCCCCATGAAGCGCGTGGCGATCATGAAGAAAAAATAGCCCTCGCCCGCCTTGCGCGGGGCTCGTCTTTCAGGGCATTTCACGCTTGAAATGCCCGCGAAGATTTGTTCGCGAACCCTCGCGCCAAAAACAGCCATAAACTGGATCCGTCAGCCCTTGGCGGCTGTTTGGGGCGCCTATTGTTCCAGGACGCTTGCGGGCCGCGCGGCCGCCATGACAAGCGGCCCTTTTCCGCCGGGCGGCGGAAACGCTCAAGGGGCGCTATGCCGCTCGGACGGCGCGAATTGAACGCCCGCGCGCGGGAGGAACCCTCCGGAAAAGCCGGGGCCGGAGAAGCCAGGCCAAAAGAAACCAGGAAAGACCGCCGGCGGGCCGACCCCGGCGCGTCTTCCACCGCCGCTTTACGTGTATGGACAATTCGCAGAAAAACATCGCCCCCAGAGACAGTATTCCTGGAAAGTACCCTCTTGTCCCGCATCTGCTGGGGCTGGCGCCGCTGGCCCTGGCAATCGCCGCGCTGTGGATCGGTTTCGGCTCCGAGAGCCGGATCACGGCCTTCTTCGACCAGCATCGGCTGGCTCGCCCCGGCCTGACCCTGGCCATGCAGGCCGTTTCCGACTGGGGAAACGCCGTCTTTTACGCCGTCTATATCGCCCTGCTCGTCCGCGCCCTGATCAAAAAAAGAACGGCGCTTCTGGCCTTTGCCCTGGGCTGTTTGCTGGCCCATATTCTGATCGTGGTCATCGCCGGGCCGCTGCTCAAAATCGCCATCGGCCGCCCCCGGCCCAATGTCGGCGGGCCCTTCATGCCCTTCGCCGGCGACGAGCCGCACCGCTCCTTCCCGTCCGGCCACACCTACACCAGCCTGGGCCTGACCGTTCCCCTGGGCCAGCGCTACGGCCGGCCCCTGCTGTGGGGCCTGGTTCCCGCGCTGGTGGGTTTTTCGCGCATCTACCTGAGCATGCACCACCCTTCCGACCTGGTGGGAGCGATGCTGATGAGCTTCGCTTTATGCTGGCTGGCCTGGTTTTTCGCGCGGCGGGCATCTGAACGTTCGCCCTGAGGGCATTTCCGGGCGAAAGGCTCCGGCCGCCGCGCTCCGAATTTTTTCGGCCGAACGGAACGCGCTGAAGCGTCCTTGAGGCGTACCGGCCAAAAAGGGCTGAACGTCTGTTCGCTTATCGCGGGCGAAGACAAAAGGGACATCAAGCCCGCGAAAGCCATGCGGCGCGAAATCAAAGAGAAAGGGCCGGGATCGGGATCCGTGAACTTGACGTTGCCGGCTGTCTCGAGCCCCGTTCACTCCGGCTTTGCCCATTGAGGCGGAAAACAGCCCGCGTGACGCGGCCATTGGCCAAAAGGCGCGGCTGGCGACAGCCCTAAAGCGACACCAGAATCATAAACAGCGGTATGGTGATCACCGCCAGCAGCGTGCTTGAGAGCACCGTCATGGTGGCGAATTCCTCGTCGCTCCTGTAATAGCCCGCCACCACCGCGCCGCTGGAAATGGCCGGCAGCGACGCCTGGATGATGAAGACCTTGCGCATCAGGTCCGGCAGCGGCACAAAATGGGCCAGCAGAACGACCGTGAGCGGGCAAATCACCACGCGGCCCAGCAGCACCAGCGCCAGATCCCGGTTCAGCTTCATGGCGGCCAGGCGCATGCCCTGGAAGGTGATGCCCAGGCTGATCAGAATCAGCGGCGTGGTCAGGCTGCCCACGTAGCGCGCCGTGTCCGTGATGAAAGCCGGCAGCTTCACGTCCATGAAGACAATGGTCAGGCCGACCAGAAAGCCGATCAGGGCCGGGGCGAAAATCCGCTTCAGGGCGGCCAGGCTGAAAATCCGCTCCTTCCGCATCTGGCCGCTGACCACCGCCTCGCCGCTGGAGGCGATCATGTAGTTGCCGACGCTCCAGAAAAAAGTGGTGTTGGCGAAATAGTACAGCAGCACATAGGGCACGGCCACTTCCCCGAACAGGGCCAGGTTCACCGGCAGGCCGATGAAAATCGTGTTGGAGGCGGTAAAGGCGACGCAGAAGGGGCCGTGCCGGCGCGGGGCGACCTTGGTCGCCCGGGCCAGGACCAGGCTGACCGCATAGGTGATCAAAATGGAGCCGACGGGCACGATCAGGCCGTAGGCCAGGTGCAGCAGATCGTCCCGGTTGAACGAATGGGTGATGTTATACAGCATGTAGGCCGGCAGGGAGACCAGCGTGACCAGCCTGGGCAGCAGCGCTTTCGAGTCCTTGCCGAACCAGCCTTTGGCCGCCAGCACGGCGCCCAGGCCGACAATGAGGCACAAGGTGATCACGCTCTGGACCGCGTGCAGGATAATCTCGATACTCATGGCGGCGCCTTTGGCGGTTTATTTGGACGGGAAACATCCGTTCGCGGCGAGAGCGCCCGGAATCCGCTCCCGGGCGCTCTCGCCGCCTTTTTTCAATACGCCAATTTCTCCACGGCGGCAATCTCGCCGCCCACTGTCCATTCCGGCGCGCCGGCAAGGCGCCTCGCGCTCCTATCCTCCCGACTTCAGGGAACGGACAAACTCCACCGGCCAGAGTGAAAGCCGCGGAAGCGCGGCAATGCAGATCAGGGCGACAATCATGATCGCCACCCAGATCCAGATCGACCTGGCCAGCTTGTCGAACGAGGTTTTTGTGATGCTGGAGGCGATGAACAGGTTCACCCCCAATGGCGGGGTGACCAGCCCGATGGCCAGGTTGGCGATCATGGCGATGCCGAAATGCACCGGGTGCATGCCCATTTTCACGGCGATGGGCACCAGAATCGGGGCCAGGATGATCACCGCGCTGATCCCGTCCAGGAAGCAGCCCACGATCAGGAGCAGAATCATCATCAGGCCGATGATCACGATTGGGCTGGAGGAGAAGCTGATCAGGCTCTCGGCGATCTGCACGGGAATCCGGTTGATGGAGAGCACCCGGCCGAAAGCCGTGGCCATGGCGATGATCACCAGCACCGAGGCCGAGGTGATCGCCCCCCGGCTGAGCAGGCCGGGCAAGTCGCGCCAGGCGAGATCCCGATAAATGAACTTGCCCACGATGAAGCCGTAAATGACCGCCACCGTGGCCGCCTCGGTCGGGGTGAAAATGCCGCCGTAAATGCCGCCGAGAATCAGCACCGGCATGAACAATGCCCATTTGCCGTCCCAGAAGCTGCGCAGCCGCTCCTTGGCCGTGGGCTTCACCGCGCCCCGCAGGCGGTAATCGCGGCATCTCGAATACAGGTACGAATAGGCGATCAAAAACAAGCCGATCACAACGCCGGGGATGATGCCGGCCAGGAACAGGTCGGAAACCGACTGGCCCACCGCCACCCCGTAAACCACCATCGGGATGCTCGGCGGAATGACGATGCCGATGCCGCCGGCCGTGGCGATCAGGCAGGCGATGAAGCGCTTGTCGTAGCCCTGGCGGACCATTTCCGGCACCACCACGCCGCCGATGGCCGCCACCGTGGCCGGGCCGGAGCCGGAAATGGCCGCGAAGAACATGCAGGCCACCACCGTGACAATGGCCATGCCGCCGGTCATATTGCCGAAAATGGCGTTGGCCGCCGCCAGCAGGCGGCGCGATATGCCGCCGCTGCCCATCAGTTCCCCGGCCAGAATGAAGAACGGAACCGCCAGCAGGGGGAACGAGTCCAGGGCCATGGTCATGCTCTGCGCCAGATAGCGCGTGCTGACCTGACCGCCGAAAGCGTTGGCCACCAGGGCGGAAATGCCCAGACAAATGCCGATCGGCACGCGCAGGGCGAGACAAATGCCAAGAGTGATGAAAAGAATCGCTGCGGTTGTGCCCATAGGGTGCTCCTGTGCGTTAGCGGGATTTCACCAATGGAGCTTCCTTCACCGCCTGACCGGATATTCGGGCCACACGGCCAATTCGCTCTCGACGATATTTCCTCCCGAGATCGCTCCCGAGGGAGTGGAGGTTTCGTTGCAAAAGGCGCTTTACGCGGTTTCGGCCCCGCCCGAACGAAAGACGATCCACCGGAGCCTTCTCCACCGGCATCCCGGAAACGCCGGATTTTTTCGCTCGGCCAGGCGCGGGCTCTTTTTAAAGAGGGGCTGGACCCTTCCGTCCCGCCCCCCTTCAAAAAAGGCGGGCAGCGACGCCAGGCGGAAAAACCAGCGTTTCCTAAACGCCGCAGGCGGCAATCAGGCCCTTCACCTGCCTGGCCGAGGCTTCCAGCGCGGCCTGCTCCTTATCCGCAAGCTTCAGCGTTTGTATTTCCCGCCAGCCGTCCGGCCCGATGATCAGCGGCATGCCCAGGCTCACGCCGGACAGGCCGTATTCGCCCTCCAGGATGGCCGAGGCCGGAATGGGGCCGCCCATATCCCCGGGGGACCCCTTCCGGCAAAGCGCCCGGAGAATGAAGGTGACGCTGGTGGGCGTGAGCCAGGTGGAGGAACGGCTGGCGTCAAGCTTCATCTGGCCGGTGAAGTAGTTCTTCAGGGTGTCGTCCACCCGGGCGATCTGGGCCGCGCTCAGGTCGGCCGGCTTGCCGTCCACCGTGACCGAGCCGTACAGCGGCACCTGCGTTTCCCCATGCTCGCCGATCACCATGCCGCCCACCCGGTGCGCCTCAACGCCAAGCACCTTGGCGCTCGCCCAGCGCAGGCGCACGCTGTCGTTGCGGGTGAAGCCGATGAAGCGGCGCTTGTCGCCGCCCAGCATCCGGTGGAACACGAAGTTGAACACGTCCGTCGGGCAGGTGGCGGTAACCACGACGGCCCGGGGGCAGTATTTTTCGATCGCTTCGGCCGCCGCCTTGACGATGCCCAGGTTGATTTGCAGGAACTCGTTGCGCGAGCCGGCCCTGGGCTGGGGGGCCGAGGCGCCCATCAGCACCACATCGCTGCCGGCCAACTCTTCCCAGCCGCCGGCGCTGAACTTGGTGGCGTTGAACTCGCCCACGGACTGCTCCATATCGGAAGCATGGCTCAACAGGAGATCCCGCTTGACGTCCACCAGGGCGATTTCCTCAAACAGGCCGCAATGGCCCACATAAAAGCCGATGGTGGAGCCGATGCCTCCCGCTCCGCCGATAACGCTCAATTTTTTCATGTTTTTCTCCTCGCGCGTGTTGTACGCCCGGAGCCTGGCCGGGCCTGTGGAGTGCAAAACGGGCCAATCTCTTCAGTAACGGACCGCTGCCGGTTTTTCGCCTTATCCCGTCTTCAGTGAGCGGACAAACTCCACCGGCCACATGGAGAGCTTCGGGAACACGGTGATGCAGATCAGGGCCAGAACCATGATCAGCACCCAAGCCCAGATCGACCTGGCCAGCTTGTCGAACGGCGTCTTTGTTATGGTCGACGCGATGAACAGGTTCACCCCCAATGGCGGGGTGACCAGCCCGACGGCCAGGTTGACGATCATGGCGATGCCGAAGTGCACCGGGTGCATGCCCATTTTCACGGCAATGGGCACCAGAATCGGGGCCAGGATGATCACCGCGCTGATGCCGTCCAGGAAGCAGCCCACAATCAGCAGCAGGAGCGTCATCAGGCCGACAATGACGATCGGACTGCTGGAGAA
This sequence comes from Desulfovibrionaceae bacterium, assembly GCA_031554295.1. Classification (GTDB taxonomy): domain Bacteria; phylum Desulfobacterota; class Desulfovibrionia; order Desulfovibrionales; family Desulfovibrionaceae; genus JAVBVM01. The sequence goes on from JAVBVM010000081.1 coordinate 12,913, forward strand.
GCTGATCAGGGCCTCGGCGATCTGCACGGGAATCCGGTTGATGGAGAGCACCCGGCCGAAAGCCGTGGCCATGGCGATGATCACCAGCACCGAGGCCGAGACGATGGCGCCCCGGCTGAGCAGGCCGGGCAAATCGCCCCAGGTCAGATCCTTGTAAATGAACTTGCCCACGATGAAGCCGTAGATGACCGCCACCGTGGCCGCCTCGGTCGGGGTGAAAATGCCGCCGTAAATGCCGCCGAGAATCAGCACCGGCATGAACAATGCCCATTTGCCGTCCCAGATGCTGAACAGCCGATCTTTGGCGCTTGGCTTTTTCGCGCCCTGGAGGCGATAATTTTTACGCCTGGAATAAAAATACGAATAGGCGATCAAAAACAGTCCGACCAGAACGCCGGGGATGATGCCGGCCAGGAACAGGTCGGAAACCGACTGGCCCACCGCCACCCCGTAAACCACCATCGGGATGCTCGGCGGGATGATGATGCCGATGCCGCCGGCCGTGGCGATCAGGCAGGCGATGAAGCGCTTGTCGTAGCCCTGGCGGACCATTTCCGGCACCACCACGCCGCCGATGGCCGCCACCGTGGCCGGGCCGGAGCCGGAAATGGCCGCAAAGAACATGCAGGCCACCACCGTGACAATGGCCATGCCGCCGGTCATATTGCCGAAAAAGGCGTTGGCCGCCGCCAGCAGGCGGCGCGATATGCCGCCGCTGCCCATCAGTTCCCCGGCCAGAATGAAGAACGGAACCGCCAGCAGGGGGAACGAATCCAGGGCCATGGTCATGCTCTGCGCCAGATAGCGCGTGCTGACCATTCCGGAAAAGAAGTTGGCCACCAGGGCCGAGATGCCCAGGCAGATGCCGATCGGCACGCGCAGGGCCAGGCAAACGCCGAGCGTGATGAAAAGGATAGCCGCGGTTGTACCCATGAACGCTCCCCTAGCCTAGCGGAACTTCTCCGGTTGAACTGTCCCCTTCCACCCCGCCCGCCCTGTAGGCGTGCACTTTCAAATAAATGCTTTGCAGCAGGCGAAAAACGATCAGAACAAAGCCGACAGGCAGGGCGCTGTAAACGGTGCCCATGGACACGCCCATGGCCGGCGATTGCTGGCCGGAGTCAAGAATGCGCGCCAGCACCTCGAAGCCGAATACGGCCACGAGAATCGCGAAGATCAAAAACAGCGGGTCGGCGATAATGGCCACGCACAGGGCCGGCTTGGGCGGCAGGGCGTCGTGCAGGGCGTCGACGCAGATGTGCCGGCCCTTGCGCACCGCGAAGCTGCTGCCGATGAACACCAGCCAGATGCAGAGATAGCGCGAGAGCTCCTCCGACCAGGTGATGGAGGACTGAAATATGTAGCGCATGACCACCTGCAGGCCGATGATGACGGTCATGACAACCAGCGCCACAACACAGAGATACTCTTCCCCGTGTCGATCGAGAAAACGCAGCACTTTCATGGAACTCCTCCGGGCATATAGAGCATTTTGCGCTTGGGATCGCCGCCTGACGCCGGGAAAAGCCCGCGCGCGGCAACCGCGCGGACGCCGCACGCGCCGCCGGAGCATGTATCCGAATCTGAATTTTCAAGGGCGCGATGCCCTGAGAGATTCGCTACCCGCCCCGGCGCGAGGCCGGGGCGGGACTCCGGGACAAACGTCTTACGGGCGTGAAAAGCCGCATAAAGCCCGCTTATCCGCCATCCGCGCCGCGTGCGGCGGCAACGCGCGCCTTACTTCGGCGCGGCCTTCTGGAAGGCGGCAAGAATCTGCGGGGAAACGCGCTGCTTGATGATTTCCAGGGCCGCCGGCTGGGCGATGGCCCGGATCTGCGAGCGCACTTCAGGGGAAATGGCGGTGAACTTCACGCCGCTGCCCACGATCTTGTCGAAGCATTCCTTGTCCACGCGCAGGGACTGGGCCAGCTGGTAGTCGTTGCTGGACTTGGCCGCGTCCATGATGATCTTTTGCTCTTCCGGGGTCAGGGAGTTGAAGAACTTCAGGTTCATGACCGTCAGATACGGCGTGCAGATGTGCTTGGAGTCGGAAATGTTGGTCATCACTTCATACAGCTTTTCATAGTACAGACGGGTATAGGAGTTTTCCGAACCGTCCACGGTCTTCTGCTGCAGGGCGGTGAACACTTCGCCGGTGGCCATGGGCGTGGGGTTGGCGCCAAGGGCTTTCCAGAACGCGATGTGGATGGGGTTTTCCAACACGCGGATCTTCAGGCCCTTGATGTCCTCAAGGCTGGTGATGGCGCGCTTGGTGTTGGCCAGTTCGCGGAAGCCGCCGTCGAAATAGTGGATGGGCTTCAGGCCGACCTTGGCCATGGAGGCTTCAAGCATCTGGCCCAGTTCGCCGTTCAGGGCGGCCCAGAGCTGATCGCGGTTGTCCCAGGCAAAGGGCATGTCCAGAACAAAGATGTCCGGCACCAGCGGGGCGAGGTGCGGCGAGTTCACCAGGCACATGGTCAGTTCGCCCATCTGCACGGCCGGGGTGGTGGTGGTGTCGTTGCCGAGCTCGCCGTTGGGGAATATTTCGACTTTGATATTCCCGTTGGTTTTTTTCTCAACCTCTTCCTTGAACATCACGTAGGCAATGTGCATAAAGTCTTCAAGCTGATTGGAATGGGCAAGCCGGATAACCTTTTGCGCGGCGAAGGCCGTGGAGGACAAGAGGATCAGGGTGAGCGCGCATGCCATAAGGCCGAATAACTTTTTCATGACTCTACCTCGCTGTATGACAAGATGAAGAAAGGAAAAATCAGGCCAACTCAATAGACGAGAGGACAGGCTGTTTTTCCGGCGGAACCTCCTGCAAATGGTTTACACGACAAAAGCGCGGTACAATTTCAATGCTATTGTGCGGAAACAATAACCATGCAAAAACATGGCAAAAACCTGCAATACAATAGAAAATGAGGGGCGGCGTCTTTAGTATTGCTGTCCGTTATCCCACAATACAATACTTCAATAGCCGTTTTTATTTTACTATGCCCTTGTTAAAAAAGATAGAGCAAATTTTCCCTGTATGAATAGCCGGATGCGGATGTTTCTCAAAAATCTTCCCCTGATTGAGGCTTCCGCGGCGCGGAAGAATTTTCCGCCCGGGCAACCCGCCCGACAGGCCGCCGGCATCCGGCGGGAGCGGGCTCCCGCCGGATGCCGGGCAATCAGAACCTAAACAAACTCTTTCACGGCGTCGATGTTCGCGCCCATGGAGCAGTCGGTTTCGCGCTCCATGATGATGTCGATGACATACGGCACCTTGGATTCAGCCGCCCGTTTCATGGCCGCCTTCAGGTCGCCCGGTTTTTCCACGCGCTCGCCCTTGGCGCCGCAGGCTTCGGCGAACTTGACGAAATCGAAGCCCCGGCCGCCGTTCACGCTGTCGTACCAGATCTGCACTTCGTAATTCATGTCGTAGTTGTACTTCGAAGCCTGCCGGATCAGCCCCAGGTAGCCGTTGTTCAGCACCAGGATGGTGAAGGGCAGATTGTACATGACCGCCACGGGCAGCTCTTCCATGCAGAACTGGAAGCCGTAGTCGCCCACCACCTGGACGATTTGCTTGTCCGGCCGGGCCGCCTTGGCCCCGATGGCCGCGGGCAGGTCCCAGCCCAGGGGGCCGGCGCCGCCGCAATCCAGATAATGGCGGGGCTTGGAGATCCGCTGCAACTGGCCGGACCAGATCTGGTTCAGGCCGATGCAGGTTACGAACACGGTTTCCGGGTCGTAGAACTCGTTGATTTCCTTGAACACGCGTTGCGGTTTGATCGGCACGTCCTCATAGTCCACCTTGCGGGCCAGGGAGTCGCGCCTTTTGGCCACGCCGGCGCTCCATTCGTCGGCCGGCCGCTGCTGCCCGCGCCGTTTGGCCTCCGCCAGCAGCATGGCCAGGGCTTCCTTGGCTTCGGCGCAAATGCCCAGGGCCGGGACGAAGTTTTTGCCGAGCTGGCCGGGGTCCACGTCGATGTGGATGAAGGAGCGCTGGCCGGTGTAAGTGGCGATGCCGCCGGTGTGGCGGTCGTTAAAGCGCGCGCCCACGGCCAGCACCAGGTCGGATTCCAGGAAGGCGGCGTTGCCCGAGGGCGTGTTGCACTGAATGCCCACCTGACCGGCCATCAGCGGATGGTCCCAGGGAATGCCGCCCTTGCCCATGTAGCTGCTCACCACCGGAATTTTCAAAAATTCGGCCAGGGCCGCGAATTCCTCGCAGGCGTTGCCGAGGATCACGCCGCCGCCCAGCAGCATGATCGGCTTTTTGGCCGCGCCGATCATGTTCAGGGCCTTTTCGATCTGCGCGGCGGACGGCAGTTGTCTGGCCATGGCCAGCGGGTGGTCCACCGCCGGATCGTATTCGATTTCCATGCCCTGCACGTCCAGGGGCAGGTCGATCAGCACCGGGCCGGGGCGGCCTTCGCGCATGATCTTGAAGGCTTCGCGGAACACCCAGGGAATCATGCCGGGATCTTTCACGCAATAGGCTTTTTTCACGACCGGGCGGACGATTTCAGCCACGTCCACGGCCTGGAAGGCTTCCCGGCCCAACTGGGCGCGCACGGCCTGGCCGGTGATGGCCAGCAGGGGAATGGAGTCCACCTGCGCGGTGTACAGGCCGGTGACGAAGTTGGTGGCGCCGGGGCCGGAGGTGCACGAGCACACGCCCACCGTGCCGATGGCCCGGGCGTAGCCGTCGGCCATGTGGATGGCCCCTTCCTCGTGCCGGGCCACCAGATGTTCAATTTTTCCAAATTTCTTCAGAGACTTATAAAAATGCAGAATGCCGGCGCCGGGAATTCCGAAAATGTGGCGCACGCCTTCATCGTACAAGATGGATATCGCGGCATCCATGGCGGTCATTTTGGCCATAAACTCCTCCTTAAGGCGCTTTAAAGTTCAGACGTCGTTCCGGCGCGCGATTATCCCCCCTGCGGGGGATGAATGAGCAGGACCGCGAGGTCCATCACGTTGGTGCGCGTCGGACCGGTTATCAGCAAATCATCACACGCCTTGAGACACACATAGCTGTCGTTGTCCGCCAAGCGCGCCGCCGGGTCCAGACCGGCCGCCCGCGCGCGCGCCGCGGTTTCGCTTGTGGCGAAGCCGCCGGCCGCGTCCGTGGGGCCGTCGTTGCCGTCGGTCCCCGCGAAGAGCATGGCGATATTGTTCTCATTTCTCTTTCCCGCCCGGTCTTCCAGGGCCAGGGCGGCGGCCAGGGCCATTTCCTGGTTTCTGCCGCCGGTTCCCGCGCCCCGGACGGTGACCGTGGTTTCGCCGCCGGCCAGCAGGCATACGGGCGATTGTTCCGGCCGCATGGCCCCGGCGCATTGCCGAGCGGCCTCAACCAGCTCCAGGGCGCGCACGCGCGCCTCGCCGGTGAGCGCGCCGGTCAGGATGCGCGGCTCGAACCCCAGGCCGCGCGCG
>JAVBVM010000142.1:0-6399 GCA_031554295.1 Desulfovibrionaceae bacterium
ACCTGCGACGGCTGGGGTCATGGCCGTCAGTGTGTACGCCGTGCACTCGGAATTGGCACGCCTCGGGGCCGACCCGCGGGGGCATGGCCCGCGTTGTTCGTCCGCGAGGAGACGGCATTCTATTGCGATAGATAGTAGGCCGGATAATTGCCCTGGTTGCCGTGGACCAGTTTGCCCAGCCAGTCTATGGCTTCGCCGAGCTGGCGCATGTCGCGCTGCACTTCGCGGCTGATATGCCCTTCGCTCTTCTCATACCAGACGCCCTTATCGCGGTAGAGCGAGCCGGGAATGATCATGCTTGACATATGAAACATGTGGTTGATGGTGTCAAAGGCGTAGGTATGGGTTAACCTGCCCGGCCGCAGCGGCACCACGGCGGCGCCGATTTTCGCCATAAGCGGATGCTCGTTGGCCTGAGACATGGCGTTCGTCCGTTCCAGCAGGGCATCCATCTCCACGGTGACATCGCTGAATAAAGTGGGCGAGCCCAGGATCATGGCGTCGCATTCCAGCATTTGGGAATAAATGCTGTTAAAGCGATCGTGCGTGATGCTGCAATGGTTGTCTCTGGTCAGGGCGCATCGGCGGCACCTGCGGCATTTGGAGAGGTGCTCCCCTCCAATTTGAACCATGGTGGTCTGCCAGCCGCATTCTTTCAAGGTATCGAGTACCAGGCCCAATAAGCGCTCTGTTTCTCCAAGCCGCCGTGGACTGGCGTTAATCGCGAGTGCGAACATGCGAACCTCCTCACGAAAGCGCGGGTAAGAATTGACGATTCGCCTATAGATTAATCTATATATAAAAAAAGGCAATACTGATAAGTATCTTATTTTTGTTGCCTATCGCATTAGTATAAATAGATATATTGTATCTGTTGGAAAACATTCGACTTTATTTTATCCGTCAGTAAAAAATATTTCTGAAAGGGCACAGGTATGCTATGAGAAGAGCCAGTTGGGACAACGGATTAAAAACGAGGGAACACTATGATCATTGTTGCAGTGAGAATAACGACCCTGGCGGGCAAGCGCGACGATCTGCTCGCCCGATCCCGCGCTCTGGTGGAGGCCACGCGGAAGGAACCGGGCAACATCAGTTACGGCTTTTACAGCGATCCGGAAAACCCTGACGGCGTGTTGATATTTGAGCAATGGGCAAGCCGGCGGGCTTTGGACGAACACTCAAAAACCGCGCATTTTCTCGATTTTATAAAGGATGCCGCCGTTTTTCAGAAAGGCGAGCCGCAGATGTCGGTTTTCCAGGCGCGGGAATAGGGCATTGCCGAACCGGAAGCGGCTATCCGGCCTCGTCCGCGTTGGCGAGCATTTCCTTGATGCGGCACACGCCGCACGTTTCGGCTGAAGTCGGGCAGCCGCAAGAGCGGCACGGCGCGAGCTGTCCGCCTTTTTCCTCCTCCACGCGGCTGAAAATGGGGCGGCCGTTTTTCAGGAAGCCCTGGTAGAAATCGAGCTTGCGGCCGGGCATGAGCGCTTCCAGGTTCGTCCATAAGCCTTTGTAGGCGGTGAAGGTCGCGCCCGGGCTGTACGGGCAGGGTGCTATGTGGTGTTCTATGCCGCGCAGAAAGGCGTAGTTGGCCGTTTCGAACTCGCTGAGCCGCCACAGCGGCTTCACTTTGCGGGCAAAGCCGTCCTCGGCCGGCAGGTTCGGCCCCTGATCGCTTAAATAGGCGATATCCCAGCGCAGGGTATTGCTGAACAGTCGCGCCACCTCGTCATCCAGGTTATGACCGGTGGCCAGGACGTTGAAGCCCCGCGTCAGGGCGGTTTTATTGAAGAAGTGGCGTTTGATCTTGCCGCAGACCGAACAGATCGGCCGCTTAACCCGCGCCTTCACCAGGGGAATGGGCAGTCCTTCGGCGGCCATATCACGGATAATCAACGGAATTTCGTGCTTAGCGCAAAAAGCCTCCACCGCCGTCCGGGCCGAGGCCGAAGAGACCGGTATGGCCAAATCCACATGCAGGCCACTCACGTCATAGCCCTGCATCTTCAATTCCAGCGCCAGCGCCAGCGAATCCTTGCCGCCGGACAGGGCGACCAGGATGCGGTCCTCGGGCGTGAACAGCTTTTGCGAATGGATGCCGCGTTCAACCTGGCGGCTGAAAAACTGTAAAAAGCAAGCCGGGCAAAAGCCGGCGTGGTGACTGGGCAGGGCGACAACCGCCGTGGCTTTGCAGCGTGTGCATTTCATGCTGAGGGTTCCGTTCTTTCGCTTATTTTTCCTGGGGGCGCGCACAGATGCAGCGCCGCCTTCAATACGGCTTCCGGCCTGATTTCGCGCATGCAGCGGCCATCGTTTTTGCAGGAGGCTTTTCCATGCAGCGAACAGGGGCGGCAGGGCAAGCCCGTTTCCAACACCACATCGCGCGTGCCTTCAGGGTAAAATCCCCATTCCGGGCCGGTGGGGCCGAACAGGGCCACAACCGGAGCGCCCACGGCCGAAGCCAGGTGCATGGGGCCGGACTCGCCCGTGATCAGCGCGCGCGCCTGGGACAATATCGCACAGCTTTGCCGCAGGCTGGTTTTGCCCGTTAAATCTTTTCCAGTTCCCAGGAATGGATCGCCCTGGCCCAGCGCGCACCAGTCCACGCCATGCGCCTCCAGGCCAGTCGCCAGTTCTCGCCAATATTCCCGGGGCCACGCCTTTAGTGCGTGCGCCGCATATGGGTGCAGAGCGATAAAGGGGCGCTCGCCCGCTATCCCCGCGCCCGCCAGCAGCGCCCGGCTTTCCTCGCGCTCCGCCGGGCTGAGGTGGACGACAGGCAGCAAATCCTTTCGTGGCGGCGCATTTTCTTCCACCGCCAGAATATAGCGTTGGGGAACATTGTATTCCCGTAGTTCCTTACGGAAAAAACGCCCGCCTGACCAGAGGAAGAGCCGCCGCTGTACGCGAAAGCCGGCGACGCGGCGTTTCGGCCCTTTCCAATAGCGGGCAAGCAGTCGGGAACGTAGCGAACCGTGCAGATCCAAAAGACCGGTTCCAGGCTCCAGGTCGCTGTTCGCCAGCTTACGCGCAAAAGTCCGGTAGGCGGCGCCGCGGAGGTGTTCCTCGTCAGGGGCCAGTACGGCCCGCACTGCCGGGTGACCGCCGAAAAGCGGAGCCCAGGCCGGTTTGGTCAGAACCGTGAAGCTCCAGCCATGTCGCTCGTGCAGCCAGCGCAGAACGCCTGTGGTCAACACGACGTCTCCCAGAGAGCTGAAGCGCACGGCCAGCCAATGATCCGGCCAGGAGGGGGGAAGAACGCTACCCATGCCGGAAACTGGTAGCACAGTGCCCCCCGCCTTGCAACGGCGCTCAGGGGAGCGGCTTTAAACGGCAAAGAGTCGTGACCCCGCCCCAGACTCGGGAATTCTGGGGGATCCGATTATAGACGGCATAACAAGGCCATGCGAAACATTAATTTGCGGATTCGCTCATTGCCGTACTGTCTTTGTTTTCACGCATTTTTTCACTCTGGCGTAGTGACAAGTTTTTTGATATACAAATTTTTTTGAGACAGCAGGCGCCCGCATTTTGAATTCCGTTTTGATAAGGCCGTGGGCGGACACATTTGTTGGATGGAAAGTTTTTTTGTGAGGTGACTATGGATTTGCGGCAATTTTTTATTAATGAAGTCAAGCCGAGCCTCGGTTGCACCGAACCCGGCGCCATCGCCTATGCGGCTGCCAAGGCCGCTTCCGTATTCACGGGGACCTTGGCGTCCATTGCCCTGCGCATGTCCATGTCTATTTATAAAAACGGCCGCTCTGTCGGCATTCCGGGCACGGACGGCCTGCAGGGAACTTCCATGGCCGCCGCTCTGGGCGCTATAGCCGGCGACGCTTCGAAAGGATTAATGGCGCTTGACGCCATGGAGCCGAAAAAGCTGAAACGTGCGGTACAGTTTGTGAGTGAAGGCCGCGTGCATGAGGAAGTGGTGAAAGGCACCCCGTCCGTATGGGTGGAGGTGGAGCTTTCGGGCGGCGGGCATATCAGCCTGTGCCGTGTGGCGCACCGCCACGACTACGTGGAGCAACTGGTGGTGGACGGCAACGTGGTGCATGATGCTCCGCTGGAGGCCCAGGCCGCCATGTCGCCCTGGCTGAAAGAGCTGATGGAGCAGGACATGGACAACTTGTGGGCCTGGGCCAAAAGCATTGACGCTGACACCGAGAAGTTGATGCTGGAAGGCGCGGCCATGAACATGCGCATGGCCGAGGCGCAGGGCGTGGACGGCGCGCACGGCATCGGCATCGGCAAGGTGCTGGCGCAATACAGCTCGCAGTTGCCGGAGCGCATCAAGCAAGCGGCCGGCTCCGCTTCGGACACGCGCATGTGCGGCGGCAACCTGCCGGTTATGAGCAGCGCGGGGAGCGGCAACCATGGCATCGTGGCGGTCATTCCCGTGACGCTGACCGCGCGCGAATTGAAGGCGTCGGACCGTCAGTTGGCTGAAGCCCTGGCTTTAAGCCATCTTGTCTGCGGGTACATCAAGGCGTATACTGGACGCCTTACGCCGATTTGCGGCTGTTCCGTGGCCGCCGGCGCCGGCGCGGCGGCCGGCATGGTCATGCTGCACGGCGGCACGTCCGCCCAGGCCGAGCGCGCGACCATTACCCTGGTAGGCACGCTGTTGGGCATGATTTGCGACGGGGCCAAGGCGTCATGCGGCCTGAAAGTGAGCAGCGCCGCCGGCGAAGCCTGGATGGCCGCCATGCTGGCTTTGAACGACAAGGGCATACAGACCACGCAGGGCCTGATTTCCACGAATATTCGGGAACTGGGCGCTACGGTCAAAGATTTTAATGATAAGGCGCTGCATGCGGCGGACGCGGTCATGGTCTCATTGATGGTGGGCCTTGACAGCAAGAAGGGCTGCCAGACATGCGCGTAATGACTTACACTGCATAAATCGCGGAAGGGGCTTTCCCCGCTCCGCCGGAACGGGGAAAGCCGTATGTTCGAACGTCCTAATACACTGCGTGTGCGCATTAACAACGCGGCGCTCGTCCATAACTACAAAACCCTCCAGCTTGCCGGCACAACGCTGATGCCCGTGCTCAAAGCCGACGCTTACGGGCACGGTCTTCTCGGCGTGGGGCGGCTTCTGGAAATGCATGGCGTGGTTCATTTGGGCGTCGGGGTTGTGCGGGAGGGGCGTCTTCTGCGCCGGGCCGGCGCGACCAGCCGCATTTACGCGCTCCTGGGCGCCCTGACACCGGAAGACGCCGCCATGTGCCGTGTGGACAATATTACCCCGCTTGTCTACTCGCATGAGCAGCTGGATATCCTGGAGCCCTTTGCCTATGAACCCATGGATATTGCCCTGAAAGTCGACAGCGGCATGTCCCGTCTGGGTTTTTCTTTGGAAGAGCTGCCCGGCGTGCTGGACCATCTGGCGAAAATTCCTCACCTGCGGCCGGTACTTCTAGTTTCGCATCTGGCCACGGCCGACAGCGCGCCGCATGATCCCGGGCATCAGGAACTGCTTGGCCGGCAGCAACGGATTTTTGAACAGGCCCTGGCCGCCGTGCGCGAGAAATTTCCGAAGATCCGCGCCTCGCTTGCGAATTCAGCCGCCTGCATCGGCTACCCTTCGTTACACTATGACATTCAGCGCCCGGGCCTTGCTTTGTACGGGGTGGACCCGCTGGCCGGAACCCCCAAGGCGCTTTCCACCCGTGTCCCTGAAGCGGCTCTGGTGCCCGCCATGGAGGCCAGCGCGCCCATTTTGCAGGAGCGTAAGCTGAAAGCCGGCGACGCCATAAGTTACGGCGCCACCTTTGTGGCTGATCGGCCGATGCGCGTGGCGATCATCGCCGCCGGCTACGCGGAAATGTACAGCCGCGGCCTGACCGGCAAGGCATGCGTGACCATCAACGGCCAGCGAGCGCCTTTGGTGGGGAGGGTCTGTATGCAGATGTGCGTTGCGGATGTTTCCTACATTCCCGAAGTGGAAGCGGGGCAGTGGGCCTATCTGCTCGGCGGGCCCGGACACGCCATAACGCCTGAGCTGCTCGCCGAATGGTGGGGTACCATTCCCTACGAGCCGATGTGTCTGTTTGGCTACAGCGCCCAAAAAGAGTATTATTAAGGCGAAGGGCGTATTTTTCCGCGACCTTGCGTCACAGAGGGGTCGTTTTTCCGGGGTCGAGTACCGCAAGAGTACCCCCTGAAAAACGGCCTCTCTTTCTTGTTTCGTGAAAAAGTACGTCCCTCCCTCGGCTCGGCGCGGGAAAGACAAAAGGACTGTTCTTTAAGAAAAGATGTCTTGGAGAGGGACGAAAAAAGGGGGTTTTTGGCCCCCCTTTTTTCATTACTTGTTCATCACCTGCAAGAATTCGCGATTGCTTTTGGTGCCGCGCATCTTGTCCAGCAGGAACTCCATGCTGTCGATGG
>JAVBVM010000171.1:0-4961 GCA_031554295.1 Desulfovibrionaceae bacterium
TGCGTCCGTCGCAGGAAGCCGCTCCGGGCACGGTGTATCAGACGCCGGGCGGCGACGTGGACTTGTCGGACGTCGATTTTCGCGGCCGCAGCGCCTTTACCGGCGGCGTGACGCTGGCGGGCACAATTACGGATTCGGAAAACGGCAAAGTGTTGATGGGGTTTGTCGAATCCTCAAGCCAGACCAACCTGGATCCGGTGCGCGCGTTTGAACGCTGGTTCCCCACGCAAAGCGCCATTGAAAGCTCGGCCAGCAGCCTGGCCATAGGCTGGCGCAGCATGCTTTCGCACTGAAGCCAAACAGCCTTGATGGCTTTTTAAATGCCGGAGAGATTCTATCTCTCCGGCATTTTTAGTTTTTCTTTGTTGGTTTATTTTCCCGGCGGCCCGTGGTAAAGATAAAAAATCGCCGGCGTCCAGCGGAGCCTGTTCACGTTGAGATTGTCGCTTGACGGCGGGGCAAGCCCGCCCATGACAAGCTCAGGGCAAGGATTTGCGAGCCAATCCTTGCGAAGCGAATCAACTTCGCAATGTTCATCCGCTCAAGAAGCGGTTTTTGGGCGCTTCCTTTGCCAACCTTTTACCGGCGGGGCGACAGTGGCAGCATCCAACTGGTACCAGGAAACCATCATCTACGAGTTGCACGTCCGCTCGTTCGCGGACGGCAACGGCGACGGCATTGGCGATTTCAGGGGACTGGTTTCCCGGCTTGATTATCTGGAGCGGCTCGGGGTGGGGGCAATCTGGCTTCTGCCCTTTTATCCTTCGCCCCTGCGCGATGACGGCTATGACATCGCCGACTATACGGACGTTCACCCCGACTACGGCACCCTGGCCGATTTCCGACATTTTCTGCGCGAGGCGCACGCCCGCGGCCTGAAGGTGATCACCGAACTGGTGCTCAACCACACCTCGGATCAACACCCCTGGTTCAAGCGGGCCTGCGCCGCGCCGGCCGGCTCCTTGCACCGCAATTTCTATGTGTGGGGCGATAATCCCGACAAATACCGCGAAGCGCGGATTATCTTCAAGGATTTCGAAACGTCCAACTGGACGTGGAACAGCACGGCCCAAGCCTATTACTGGCACCGTTTCTATTCGCACCAGCCGGATCTGAACTTCGACATTCCGCAGGTGCGCAAGACCATGCTCAAGATCGTGGATTTCTGGCTGGGCATGGGCGTGGACGGCCTGCGCCTGGACGCCGTGCCCTATCTGATCGAACGGGAGGGAAGCAACTGCGAGAACCTGCCGGAAACGCACGCCTACCTGAAGGAGTTGCGCGCGCATGTCGACGCCAAGTTCCCCGGCCGCATGCTGCTGGCCGAGGCCAATCAGTGGCCGGAGGAAGCCGTCGCCTATTTCGGCAAGGGCGACGAATGCCACATGGCCTTCCACTTTCCGCTCATGCCGCGCATTTTCATGTCCATGTGGGTGGAGGACCGCCACCCGATCATCGATATCATGGAACAGACCCCGGCCATCCCCGAAGGCTGCCAATGGGGTCTGTTCCTGCGCAACCATGACGAGCTGACCCTGGAGATGATCAGCGACGAAGAGCGCGACTACATGTACCACGCCTACGCGCGGGACAGCAAAGCGCGCATCAACCTGGGCATCCGCCGCCGGCTCGCGCCTCTCATGCAGAACGACCGCGCCAAGATGGAATTGATCAACGTGCTGCTCTTCTCGTTCCCGGGCACGCCAATCATCTACTACGGCGATGAAATCGGCATGGGCGACAACTACTATTTGGGCGACCGCAACGGCGTGCGCACGCCCATGCAATGGACGCCGGAGCGCAACGCCGGCTTTTCCCAGGCCAACCCGCAGGCGTTGTTTTTGCCGTTGGTCATCGACGCGGAATACCATTACGAAAGCGTCAACGTGGAAATGGAAGAGCGTTCCTCTTCCTCCTTCCTGTGGTGGATGCGCCGGCTGATTTCCGTGTACCGCGCCAACCCGGTCCTGGGGCGCGGCTCGCTGAGCTTTGTGAAGAGCGAGAATACGCGGGTGCTGAGCCTTCTCCGCACTTACGGCGAAGAGCATGTGCTGGTGGCCGCCAACCTTTCGCGCTTCGCGCAGGCGGTGTCGCTGGATCTGGGCGAACTCGCCGGTTGGACGCCTGTGGATGTCTTCGGCCAGTCGCGCTTCCCCGCCATCGGCAAGGAGCCGTATTCGCTCACCCTCGGACCGCACACCTATTACTGGCTCCGGCTGGAACCGCCGCAGTCCGGCGACGCGGCCAGGGAAACCTATTTCCTGCCGACCCTGAGCTATACGGACAATGAGGCACTGTTTCTGACAGAAAACTCCACCAGGCTGGAAAATCTGGTTCTGCCGGCGCTTCTGGCCCGCAACCTCGCCCAATACCCGAATGAAACCCTGCCCCGGCGGCTGCGCATTATGGATACGCTCAATCTGCGCGGCCAACATGTGGAATCCGGGCTGGTGCTGACCGAGGACCCGGATACGGCGGAATTGCAGAACACGCACGTCTTTTTGCTGGGCGCCCTTGTGGATCGCCGCGCCGAAAATGTGGCTGAATCCGAGGAATCGGCCATAGCCAAGCTCAAATCGCGGGAACGGCTGGGCCGCCTGGTGGACGGCTTCCAGAACAGCGCCAACGTGCGCGACGTGATCAACCTCATGGCTTCGGGCCGCAAGCGGCACGGCCGTTCCGGCAATTTTCACGCGCAGGTTTACGCCTCCAAACTCCTGCGCTCCTTATTGGCCGATCAGCAGGGGCCGGTGCGCCACGTCAGAACAACGCCATATACCTGCACGCACTCAATTAACAATTCGATATATTTAAAATTTTATAAACGGCCAACCGAAGGCGTAAATCCGGAAATGGAAATGCTGGCCCATCTGGCCGACAATGGCTTTGACGGCGTGCCGCGGCTTCTGGCCAGCCTCTCCTGGCAGAACCCCCTGGGCGGCGCCATGAGCCTGGTCGCGGCCACGGAATACATCGCGGGCGCGGTTGACGGCAAAGACTTCACCAAGGATTCGATCGTCCGGTTCCTTGACGCCGTGCTCGCCTCAGGTCTGCCCGCGCCCGAGGCCATACCCGAGGATCCCACCCTGCCGCACCAGGTGAGCCCCGAACAGCTCGCCATGGTGGACGCCTACGCCATGGACTTTTTCACCAGGCTGGGGCAGCGCACCGGCAAAATGCACACGGTGCTGGGCAGCCTCAACGCGCCGGGCATGACGGCGGAGCCGATCAGCAAGTTCTATCTGCGTTCCATCTACCAGACCGCGCGCTCGCAGATATACCGCGTCAAACGCGGCCTTGAACGGCTGAAGAAAAAAAGCGAGCTGCTCGAGAGCTTCCCGGAAAAACGCATGCAGCAAAGCTTCAACAAACTGCTGCAAATGGAGCCCACCAGCCTGCGCATCCGCGTCCACGGCGATTTTCGCCTGGCCAACGTGTTGCACACAGGCAAAGATTTCGTGCTGGCCAACTTCGACGGCGACGCGCGGCTTTCCGTCAACAAGCGCTCCAGCAAGCGCACGGCCTTGCACGATGTCGCCTCCATGCTCTTCTCCATCAGCTTTACAGCGGAAAAGGCGCTGATAGAGTACCTGGCCCTCCATTCGGCCGACCGGGCCTATCTGGCGCCCTGGCTTTCCCTCTGGCGGCACGGCGCCGCCGTGGCCTTCCTCAGGGGCTACGGAGAAGCTACGTTAGGAGCGCCTTTCCTGCCCACCGAACAGGGCGAACTGCGGCTGACCCTGGAGATTTCACTGTTCGAGCATATTCTGATGCGTCTGGAACGCTGCCTGAAGGAAAGCCCGGAGGATCTTCCGGTGATTTTCGACATCACAAACGCCCTGTTGAGGATCTTCGCGTGAACATGCCCCGGGGAAAAGCGGCCCAATCGCCCCCTGCGCCCAGTCTGCGCCTTGGGGCGCTGCTGAACTCGCCTCTCATGGCGGACATCCGTTCCGGCAGACGCCCTGGCCTGCTGCTGCTGGATTATGACGGAACGCTCGCTCCGTTCACCACGCAACGCAGTCAGGCCCTTCCTTACCCTGGCGTGCGGGAAGCGCTGGCCGTATTGCCCGTCAAAGGCCCGGGCCGCTATGTGGTGATCACCGGCCGGGAGGTGGCGGATATCGAACCGTTGCTTAATATCGACCCGCTGCCGGAAATATGGGGCTGCCACGGCGGGCAGCGCCGGCTCGTCTCCGGCAAGCTTCGCGACGCCGCCGTGGACGAGGCGCAGCGAAAGGTCTACCGGGCGGCGGAAGCGCTGGTCCGTGAACACGGCCTGCCCACGACGGCCTGCGAACTCAAAAGCTGCTCCCTGGCTCTGCACACACGGGGGCTGCTTCCTCATGAACTGGCCCGCGCCAGGGCGGTCAAATCCGCCTGGGGCAGGCTGGCCGCCAACACCAACCTGATCCTGCGACGCTTTGACGGAGGGTTTGAACTGCGCGTGCCGGGACTGGACAAGGGGGTGGCCGTGCGGGCCTTGGTCTCGGAAAACCCGGAAAGCGTCCTGGTCTATTTCGGCGATGATTCAACGGATGAAGACGCCTTCGCGGCGCTTGCCGAAACAGGCATGGGCGTGCTGGCGCGCCCGCGCTGGCGGAAAACGGCGGCCCAATTCCGGTTGACGCCGCCGGACGAGGTGCTTGCTTTTCTCGACTTCTGGGGCCGGGAAATCCCCCATGGGACCCGCCGCCTTCCGAATCCCCCTCACTCCGCCACGGCGCGGTCCGCCCCTGGAAGCGAGAAACAGATGGAGTCGAAAAAAACGTCATGACTACAAGCCACGCAAGCACGAGCAAACTGATCGTTGTTTCCAACCGCCTGCCCATTACTGTTTCCAGGGAAGAGGACGAAGTGCGGATTTCACACGGATCCGGCGGTCTGGTCACGGCCCTGGCCCCGGTTTTGCAAAACCGGGGCCAGGGCCGTGACCAGACCGCCGGATCCGTGTGAAATCC
>JAVBVM010000045.1:0-4378 GCA_031554295.1 Desulfovibrionaceae bacterium
GAACGCGCCGGTCCGTAACCGGGCTGGACCGAGCGGAGTGGCTCGCCGGAACGCCCAAAAGGCTCCGGCCCTCGTCCGCTTCATCCGGATCGAGGCTTGCCAGATATGCCTTGTAGCGTTGCTGGGCGGATGTGAAGCCGATGTCGTTCGAGAATTCCCGGACAACGTCATTTTCCCGCGTTTCCTCCACGCGCCGGACAAGCCCGCCGAACAGGCGGCGGCGCGACTGGTCCACGGCCCGCGCTTCGCGCGAAACCTGAAGGGCCTCGCGCGTCTTGACCAGGGGCAGCTTTTTTCCGCTCAAGCGCTCGGCCCGCTCCAGATTGTCCCGAAAAATCTCCCCGCCGCGCGAAGAGGCGCAGGCCGCGCAGGCCCCGTCCGGCAGAAATACGGCGGCATTGGGCGCATCCTCAAGCAACAGCAGCCAGAATTCCAAGCCGGGCAGCCCCAGACAGGGCAGCAGGGCGTGGGCCACACCCGCCTTCACGGCCGGGCTTTGTCCGCAGGCCAGGTAGAAGGCGTTCGACCGCGGAGCGCGCAGGCTGATTTCCCTATGCAGCTCCGGCAGGGAGGGCGAATCCCACTTCAGGGCATTGTTCCGGCAGGCGGCCGCGCACAGGCCGCAGCCGGAACATGCGTCCGCGTCCACGGCCAGGGATTGCCCCTCAAGACGCACGGCTCCGGCCGGGCAGGCGTCCAGGCAACGGCGGCAGGCGCTTTTCGGCGAGCGGGCGCGAGCGCAGCAAGCCGCGCGCAACGTCAAAAAGCCGGGGCCGGGGCGCGGCCCGTCATGGGCACTGTCGCGCGCGGACTTGAACCATTTGAAGAACAGCACGATTCCCTCTTTTCAGCAGCGGGATGCGGGAGAATTCAGCATGTTCCGGCCAGGTAGTCAATCCGTTCCTCCATTCGGCGCGGAAGCCAGGCCGCCCGGCTTTTGGCCGCCGGAGGCGTTCTTCTCTCCCCTTTCCCCTCTTCGCGCGCCCGTGCTTGCGGCCCTGCCGCCGCTGGTTTATAGTGCCCAAAATCGGAGGAAGACCATGAGCGTTTCCATCACCTGGCACGGCCACTCCAACATTCAGGCATCCGACGGGAGCGTCACGCTTCTGGTCGATCCGTTTTTTGAAGGCAATCCCCGCCGCACCCTGAACTGGGACCAGATCCCTAAACCCGACGTGGTGCTGGTCACGCACGACCACGGCGATCATGTGGGCCAGGCGGTGGAAATCTGCCGCGCCACCGGAGCCATGCTCTGCTGCGTGGTCGGCACGGCGCAGATGCTGCTGGACGCCGGCCTGCCGCCGGAGCGGCTGGCCAACGGCATCGGCTTCAACATCGGCGGCACCGTGGTGATCAAGGGGGCGGCGATCACCATGACCCAGGCGTTCCATTCCTCGGATTCGGGCGTGCCCACCGGCTTTATCGTGCGCATGCCGGGCGGCTTCACCTTCTACCACGCGGGCGACACCGGCATTTTCGGGAGCATGGCCTTGCTGGGCGAGCTGTTTCCGCTGGATCTGGCCCTCCTGCCCACCGGCGGCGTGTTCACCATGGACGCCCGCCAGGCGGCCGTGGCCTGCGGCCTGCTGAAGGCGCGGGCCGCGCTGCCCATCCACTGGGGCACCTTCCCGGCGCTGGCCCAATCCACTGACGAGTTCCAGCGCGAGCTGGAAAGCCGCGCGCCAGCCTGTCGTTTCATTCCCCTGCGGCCGGGCGGAACCGCTGAGTTTTCCTGATGCGGGCGGCCCCACCCGCTGGTGCGTGGGATGTGAGGCCACATGCCGAAATTATTGAGCGAAATTTGGGAGACCCTGGCCAGCATCGCGCCGGTGTTCCTTCTGGTTCTGATCCTTCAGTTGATTTTCGGCTTTTTATCAGGAGAAATGCTCATTCGCTGGGTATGCGGCTCTGTTCTCGCGGCCGCGGGCCTGTTTTTGTTCCTGCGCGGGGTCGAGTTCGCGCTCCAGCCGCTCGGCGACATGCTGGGCGCGCGCTTCCCCCTGGCCCCGCACTTGGGCGTGCTGCTCATCCTCGCCCTGATCATCGGCGCGTTCGCTAACGCGGCCGACCCGGCCGTCATGGTGCTTGCCGCGCACGTGCAGACCGTGGGAGGCCCGGACGCGCCGCCGCCCTGGCTGCTTCTCGGCTCGGTGGTGCTGGGGGTGGGCGTGTTCCTGGTGCTGGCCCTGTTGCGCATTGCCCTGAATATTCCGGCCGCGCTCGCCCTGGGCGTCTGCTACGGCCTGATGCTGCTGGCCGCGATCTTTTCGCCGCCGGCCTTCGTGCCTCTGGCCCTGGACTCGGGCGGGGTAAGCACCGGGCCGCTGACCGTGCCGTTCCTGCTATCGGTCGGCACCGGCTTTGTTTCAGTCCTGCGCGGCAAAAGCGCCTCGCACGACGGCTTCGGCGTGCTCGGCCTGGTGGCGCTCGGCCCCATTTTCGGCGTGCTGCTCCTGGGGTTGCTATGGAATTAGGCGCTCTCCTGCTTGAATTCCTCGACATGCGCTCCACAGCGCTGAATGTGGCGCGCGGGGTCGCGCCGCTGGTGCTGGTGGCCTGGCTGTTCAGCCTGCTGCCCTGGAACCGCCGCCGGGCCCCCCTGCCGCCCGAATTCTTCACGCGCGCCCTGCGCGGCGCGGTCCTGGTCTTTGTCGGCCTCACCCTTTTTCTCCAGGGCGTGGTCACCGGCTTTCTGCCCGTGGGCGCGCTGCTCGGCTCGACCCTGGCCAAGACCGGCGACGGCAGCCTCCTGGCGCTTGTCGGCCTGTTTCTCGGCCTGGCCGTGTGCGCGGCCGAGCCGGCCGTCAGCGTGCTCGGGCATCAGGTCGAGGAGGCCACCAGCGGCGTGGTGCCGCGCCGGCTGTTGATTATCGTTCTATGCGTCGGGGTGTCGCTGGCCACGGCCATCGGCATGGCCCGCCTGCTCTGGGGCTGGCACATCCTGTGGATCGTGCTGCCCGGCTATGCGCTGATCATCGCGCTCAGCCGTTTCTGCTCGCCCATGTTCACGGGCATCGCCTACGATTCCAGCACCGTGGTCACCGGCCCGATGGTGAGCACCTTCCTCATTGCCGTGGCCCTGGGCGCGGCCGAGGCGCTGGACAACCGCAACCCCATGCTGGACGGCTTCGGGCTGGTGGCCGTTGTGGCCATGGTCCCCATCCTGGCCGTCATGATCGTGGGCTGCCTGCATCAAGCCCTGCGGAGGGACAAAGAATGAAGCTGCACAAAGGCTATATGCTGATCATCACGGTGGTGAACAAGGGCTGGAGCGAAAAGGTCATCCACGCCGCCAAGGAAGCCGGCGCGACCGGCGCGACCGTGCTCTACGGCCGGGGCAGCGGCCTGGAGAACGTGCCCTCGCTGTTCGGCATTCCCATCGACCCGGAAAAGGAAATCGTCCTGAACGTGGTGCCCGAGGCGGACAGCGACCCGCTCATGGAACGCATCGGCCGCGCCTTAACCCTCTGCGCCCCCGGCACCGGCGTGACTTTCTCCCTGCCCGTGGCCTCGGTCGGAGGCATTTACACCGGCAAGGGGGACCTCTGCGAACTGCCGCCGGAGTGACCGGGGGAACCGCGCTGAGGAAAGGCGGCGCCTCCGGCGGCCAAAGGGGGCGTTCCTCTTCGGCAACCCCGACAGTTGAGGGACATTGTTTTACTCTTTGTCCGACGCCGCCCTTTGAGAGGAAACATTCGTTTCCACATGGCCCTGAGTGGCTCTGAGCCGGGCGGCTTTGGGGGCGCCGCCCGGAAGGGCGTGAAAAAAGAGGTGAGCAGCCGCGCCGCGGGATGGCGCTCCTTCCCGCCGTCGTCCCGGCGGAAGCCGGGTTCCATGCCTTTCCTCGTTTTAAGCCGTCCCCCTCTCCCCCGCGTTGCGTCAACCCCGCAAAAACGCTATACCTAGCGCGGGAGTGACGACAATCCGATGATCCTGCTGTTTCCATACATGCGCGCGGCCAGCTTGCCCGGGCCTTTGCCTGAAGGCGTCCGTCTCTTTTGCCCCGGACTGGAAGACCGGTCCTCCGGCCAGTTTTCCGGGCGGACATGGCGTCCGGCCAACCTGCCCTTCGCGCCCGCCGAAGCCCGCCTTGTCCTGCGCGATTTGAAAGCCTACGCCGAGGAACTGGCCGGCCGACGCCGCACAAGCGGCGGCGCTCTGGACCCGGCCGGGGAAGAGTCGGCGCGGCGAACGGCCCGGCGCGGCATCGCTCGCGGCGACGAGGAAGCTCTGCGCCGCCTGGGCGTTTCCGCCGGGCCGGCGGGCGATCCCGCCGCCGAGGCGCGCGCGCGTGCGCAGAAGGTCTTGCTGCTGGCCCTGGATCTGGAAGACCAATGCCTGGAAACGCGCGGCCTGGTAAAAAAATTCGGCGCGGACC
>JAVBVM010000102.1:0-8802 GCA_031554295.1 Desulfovibrionaceae bacterium
ATACGGCCGACGACGAGGGTTTGGCTGATTCCCTGCGTCTGGCGCCGGACGCGCCGCTTGCCTACCCGCGCCCTTCGCCGGAACTGCTTGCGCGCCTGAGCGAGGAAAGCCCGATGTTTAAAGAATATGAGGGCTTCGCCATGTTCATTGTGGAGGAAAAAGCGCCGTGGCCGGCGGCTGTGGCCGCACGAACCGATCTGAAGAACGCGGCCTGCAATCCCGTGGGTGACCGCACCCCGCCCGAGCCGGGTACGGAAGACACCCTGCTGGTGCTGCGGGATTTGCGGCTGGACAGCGTCATGCCCCTGGCCGTCAAACTGCGCAACTCGAACCGCGTGTTCCAGGCCGTGGCCCTGCTCAGCCCACAAGGACAGCTGAAAACTGAAAGCTTTATCGGCAACCCCGGCAGCACCACCGGCTGGAAGGTTTACCCCGAGCATGATCAAGCCCGCCACGCCGCTGAGACGCTCCCGCCAAACGGGGAGCGCGCTCCGCTATTTTCAGGAAGCCCCTCGTGAAAACGGCGGGCGCTAAAAAAGTTCGGGGAGATTGCCATCTTATCAATATAGCCGTTATTATTTTGCGCTCTTCCCTTGCCAGCGCCCGTGCCGAATGGTACAAACCCCCATCCCAATCGACAAGTTTCCGGCATTTGCCCGGCAAGGAGCGTGCATGAATAAAAGCGAACTGGTTCGTACCCTGGCTGATCAGTATCAACTCCAGACTGAGGAAGCCGGCATGGTGGTTAATGTTTTTTTTGACTGCATCCGCACCGCCCTGGTTGAAGGCGAGCGCGTGGAAATTCGTGGGCTCGGCTCCTTTAAGGTGAAGCACTACCCCGGCTACGTCGGCCGCAACCCCAAGACCGGCGCGAGCGTCAATGTGCCGGAAAAACGCCTGCCCGTGTTCCGCTTGGGCAAGGAACTGAAAAGCATGTTGAACCCCGATTAGGGACAACGCGGAAATATTTCAAGCGCCCGGAACAGGCATGCCTGTTCCGGGCGCTTCTTTGTTTTGCCGAAAAAACGAGAGCCGCCAGCATTGCCGGCGACTCTCGTTTTTTTTTGCAATCCGGGGGCGCCCGGCTTCCCGTCACATGGCGCTTTTAAAGCGCTCGCCCAGGGCGGTGAGCTTTTGCCGGGCATCGGTCAGTTCAGCCGCCTTGGCGCGTTCTTTCTCGACAATCTCGGCCGGGGCCTTGTCCACAAAAGCCGGATTGCCGAGCTTGCGGTTGATCTGCTCTAGATCCTTGTCAATCTTGGCCAGTTCCTTGGCGATACGCGCCAGTTCCGCCTCAAAGTCCACCGCGCCGGTCAGGGGCACGATCACCTCATTGCCGGAAACCACGCTGCTGGCCGAAGCCTTGGGGATTTCCAGGCCCGGCTCGACTGCCAGGCTTTCCAGGCGCGCCAGGGTCTTGATCACTCCGGCGTGGGCGAGCAGAAGCTCCCGATCCGCGTCGGACGCGGGCCGCACCAGCGCGCCCAGGCGCAAGGAGGGCGCGATGTTCAGCTCGGCCCGGATGGTGCGCACGGCGCCGATCACGCCCTGGATCAGCTCCATGCGGGCGGCGTCCTCGAGGTTCAGGCAGTCGGACCGGCTGGCCGGGTAGCGCTGCCCGGCAATGTCCGTACCGGCGTTGCCGGGCAAGGCTGACCAGATTTCAGCGGTGACGAACGGCATGACCGGATGCAGCAGCACCAGCGTTTCACGCAGCACCGTGTTCAGCACGGCGCGCGCGCTTTCGGCCCGTTCCCCGCCGGCCTGCATATCCGGCTTGATCAATTCCAGGTACCAGTCGCAGAACTCGTTCCAAATGAAGCGGTACAGGCCCTGCGCGCCGTCGTTGAAGCGGTAGGCGGCAAAGGCGGCGGACACGTCGTCTTTCAACTGCTCCAGCCGGTGCAGAATCCAGGCATGGTGCAGGTTCTCGTCCGAACGCGACGGCAGAGGCGCGGCCGGAACGCCGTCAAAATTCATCAGGGCGAAGCGCGCCGCGTTCCAGAGCTTATTCACAAAATGCCGATTGCCCTCGATGCGCTCCTCGGACATGCGGATGTCGCGCCCCAGAGCGGCGGACACGGCCAGGGTGAAGCGCAGCGAGTCGGTGCCGAACTTTTTGATCATCTCCAACGGGTCAATGACGTTGCCGGTGGATTTGGACATCTTTCGGCCCTCGGCGTCGCGCACCAGGGCGTGGATGTACACGTCCCTGAACGGCGCGCCGCCCATGATATACTGGCCCATCATCATCATGCGCGCCACCCAGAAGAAGAGGATGTCAAAGGCGGTGACCAGCACGGCCGTGGGGTAGTATTTCGCCAGATCAGGCGTTTTCTCCGGCCAGCCCAGGGTGGAGAAGGGCCAGAGGGCGGAGGAGAACCAGGTGTCCAGCACGTCCTCTTCCTGCACCAGGCTGGTCGAGCCGCAGGCGCAGGCGCCGGGCGCCTCGGCCGCCACAATCAGCTTGCCGCAGTCCTGGCAGGTCCAGGCCGGGATGCGATGGCCCCACCAGATCTGGCGGCTGATGCACCAGTCATGGATATTGTCCAGCCAATTGTAGTAGGTCTTTTCCCATAAATCCGGTATGATGCGCGTCTCCGAAGGCACGGCGGCGCGTGCCTTCGGCGCGAGCTTAGTTGTAGCCACAAACCACTGCGTGGACACCAGCGGCTCGACCACCGAATGGCAGCGGTAACAATGCCCCACGCTGTGATCCAGCGACTCTTCCTTCACCAGCAGCCCGTCGGCCCGCAGGGCCTCCACGGCCAGCGAGCGCGCCTCTTCCTTGGGCAGGCCGGCGAAACGCCCGGCCTTATTGTTCATCAGGCCGTTTTCGTCAATGACCGAGAGGGCCTCAAGCTTGTGCTTTTCGCCCAGTTTCCAGTCATTGTGGTCGTGCGCCGGCGTGACCTTCAGCGCGCCCGTGCCGAACTCGCGCTCCACGTAGGCGTCCGCGATGACCGGGATCAGCCGGTCGGTCAGCGGCAGGCGCACCTTTTTCCCGATAAATTTTTGATAGCGCGGGTCTTCCGGGTGCACGGCCACGGCCGTGTCGCCGAACATGGTCTCGGGCCGCGTGGTGGCCACCACCAGCCGGCCGCCGCCGTCCTCCAGCGGGTAAGCGATATGCCACAAAGTGGCGCGCTGCGGCTCGTGCTCCACCTCGTCATCGGCCAGGGCTGTGTGGCAGCGGATGCACCAATTGATAATATAGTCGCCCTTGTAAATCAGGCCGTCATCATACATTTTCACAAAGACCTTGCGCACGGCGGCCGACAAGCCCTCGTCCATGGTGAAGCGCTCGCGCGACCAGTCCACGGAGGCGCCCATGGCCCGGATCTGCGACTGGATCTTCCCGCCGTATTCGGCCTTCCAGCTCCATACGCGCTCGATGAAAGCGCTGCGCCCCAGGTCATGACGGGTTTTGCCCTCCTGGGCCAGCTGGCGCTCGACCACGTTCTGCGTGGCAATGCCGGCATGGTCCGAGCCCGGCACCCAAAGCACGTTTTTGCCCTTCTGCCGGGCGTGCCGGCACAAAACGTCCTGCACGGTCAGGTTCAGGGCGTGCCCGATATGCAGGCTGCCCGTGACGTTCGGCGGAGGGATGACAATACAGTAGGGCTCGCCCGCCGCGGCCGGGTCGGCCTTGAAGGTCTGCTCGGTTTCCCAGCGCGCGCGCCAGCGCGCCTCGATTTCATGGGGCTCATAGCCTTTGGGAAGTGAATCGTCCGCCATTCTCTGCTCCAAAATTTGCGTGATTGCGTGTTGAATTTCGTAAAGTAACGAGACCGCCGGCAAAGTCAATCATTTCCTCGCATAGCGGACAATCGGCCGAAAACGGCCTGACTCGCGGCATGCCGTCCGCCCGTCCGGCCAGCCCTTTTTCAGCGCGGAATGCGTTCCGAAAAAATTTGATAATAAATTTGCCTTATGCTGCTTGTATTTATTCGATTTCTGATTTAAGCTTTCGACATTCCATATGTTTTATAATGTAAATTATTTTACCTATTTGATAGCTTTGTGGTGCGGGTTAAGACGTGCGCCCGTGGAGCGCCTATGAAACGGATTCTTGCCATCCTGCTGACCGCTCTTCTTCTCCACCCCCATGTGGCGACAGCGGACGAGGCGAAAAAAACGCTGCATTTTGTCATCAATATTGATGAATCCACCGTGGTGGACCGGCTGCTCCACGCCGCCTTCCAGCGCCTGGGCTACAACATCACCATGGACGCCGCCGCCATGACCTATGCCATCCAGATGGCCAACGGCGGCGAGCGGGACGCCCTGGCCTCGCAAGTGGCCGGCCTGGAGGCGCGCGCCCCCAACCTGGTCATGGTGCCCGAACAGTTGCTTGGAGTAAGCTTTCCCGCCTTCGCCAGGGCTGATTCCAACCTGCGGATCAACTCGTGGGAGGATCTCTCCGGCCTGCGCGTCGGTCATTTGTTTCAAAAAGCCTATATCATCAACCACCTGCCCAAAGACATCGCGGGGAGCATCCAGCGGGAGCTGTTCCACGAACTGCATACCGCGCTGGAAAACGGCGAGTGCGACGTAATCATCACCAGCGCCACCCTGAATATCGAGCCGGTTATCGGGGACGGGGTGAAGCGGGTGGGCATTCTGGAAAGCCTGCCTTCCTACGCCTACCTCAACAAAAAATACGCCGATCTGGTCCCGGCCGTCGCCCAGAGCCTGCGGGACATGAAGACCGACGGCACTTACGCGAAAATCATCGCCGGCATTCCCCTGATGAATAACCTGCGGCAAAAGGTGCTGCACATTTCCTCCTACCATCCCGACGACCCCTGGGAAAGCCAGTTGAAGCTCGGCCTGGGAAAGGTTTTTGGCGGGAACAAAAGCATCACCTATTATAATGTGCCGCTGTACGCCAACCGTTTCCACACGGAATACGAGCGCGCGAAAAACGCCTATTACCCCATCCGTATCATGCTGCTGTCCGATCCGCCGGATCTTATCCTGGTTTCCGACAACAGCGCGCTGCTGTTCGCCTGCAGCTACTACAACGTCATGTTCAGGAACATCCCGGTCATCTTCTGCGCCGCAAGCGGGGATCCGGGCTTTCTCTGGCAACTCGGGCGGGACCACACGGGCGTCTGGCAAAGCCCCTCCGCCACCGAAACGGTTGGGGAAATTCTGAAGCTCTATCCCAACACACGCACCCTGTTCGTGGTGAACGACTATACGGACAGCGGACAGGGCATGCGTTTCAGCATAGAGCGGGATCTCGCCAACATCGCCCCGCCCTTGAGCATTATTCACAATGAAGACGTCCCGCATGAATCGCTGCTGGAAACCCTGTCCGCTCTGCCTGACGACGCCGCCATCCTCTGGGGCTGCTACGCCATGGATAGAGACGGCTTCTATTTCACGCAGGAGAACATTCAAGCCCTGGTCCGGGCACGCACTTCCGCGCCGGTGTTCGGCCTTACTCTCAGCGGCCTGGGGCACGGCCATGTGGGGGGCAAGTATATTGACCCGGAAACGCAGGGGGAGCTGGCCGCCCAACTGGCTCTGCGCGTACTTTCCGGGGAGAAGGCCGCCGACATTCCCCAGTTGGCGGACACCAGCCAATTTAACCGCTGGATATTCGACGCGGCCGAGGTGGAACGGCTCGGGCTGAAAGCCGGCTTTTTCCCCGCCGGCGCGGACTGGGTGAACCGTACCCGCACCCTCTACGAATCGAACCCGCAGGCGTTTTTTCTGTTTATTTTCCTGGCCGCCCTGGCCGTGCTGATCATCGCCGGCTTGGCCATCTTCACCCTGACCATGCGCCAGAAGAACCGGCGCCTCCTCGAAATACAGAAAAACCTGCACAGCGCGGAAGAATTACTAGCCAAAGACGCCGAAATCATCGCGGCCAAAGAGCGCCTGGACGTGGCCCTGGCCGCGTCCCAGGCCGGCGTATGGGAAGTGGACCTGAAAAACGACGAGTGCTTTTTCGACCCGAGCGCCTCCGCTCTGTACGAGCTGAGGGAGCCCTCGCCCATCAGCATCTCGTTCTGGGTCAAGCATTTGCGGGAAAAAATGGGCGAATTCGGCGATCCCGCCTACTTCACGCTCTTGCAGAGCGAGATCATCGTCGCCCCCAACGTGATTTCGGAAGCGAAGATCCAGCTCGAGGACGGAACCTTCCGGCATATCCACAACTACGCGAAAACCCTGTACAGCGAGTCCGGCAAGCCGCTGCGCACCATAGGCATGTCCATTGACATCACCCCGCGCGTCAAAATGGCGCAGGAGCTGCAACAGGCCAAAGAGGCGGCCGATGCCGCCAGCCAGGCGAAAAGCCGTTTCCTCGCCAATATGAGCCACGAAATCCGCACGCCCATGAACGCCGTCCTGGGCATGCTGAAAATCGCCGGCGGCACCACCGAACTGGACCGGATCAGAAAATGCCTGACCACGGCGGAATCCTCATCCCGGCACCTGCTGGATATTATCAATGATATCCTTGATATATCAAAGATAGAGTCCGGCAAACTTGAACTGTTCAATGAGCCGTTTTCCTTTGAGCGCCTGCTGCATGATGTGGCGCGGGTTATCATCGTCAGAACCGCCGAAAAACGGCAGGAACTGCAAATGCGCCTTTACGGCGACATTCCTCCGCGCTTCATGGGCGACTCCATTCGCCTGACGCAGGTGATCATGAACCTGCTCTCCAATGCGGTCAAATTTTCCGGCCTGGAGACCGTCATCCGCCTGGAAGCCCGCTGCCTGGAATGTTCCGTGGACCAGGCGCTGATCGAATGCTCCGTGACAGACCAGGGCATCGGGATGACGCCGGAACAGATCCGCAACCTGTTCCAAGCCTTCCAGCAGGCCGATAACAGCATTACCAAGCGCTACGGCGGCACCGGGCTTGGCCTGGCCATTTCCGCGAAAATAGTGGACCTGATGGGCGGCGACATCAGCGTGCGCAGTATCCCGGACCAGGGCAGCACCTTTACCTTCACCGTAGCGCTCGGCATAGCGGACGAAGTCCCGGATTCGGAGCAGCTCGAAACCCTGCGGCAGATCCCGCGCATGCGGGTGCTGATCGTCGAGGATGACCAGGAAGCCGGCGATTATTTCTGCTCGCTGCTGATCAGGCACGGCGCGGTCTGCCGCAGCGTCTGCCCGAATGAGTCGCTCGAGGAAGTCCTGCGCGCCCTTGAAGCAAGCGGCGAACCAGTGAACCTGGTTCTCCTGGACGAGGACGAACGCCGCGCCGGACGCATCGAGCGGATCAAGAACGCCGGCCTGAAAACCCCGCCGGCTTTCGTCCTCATGGATGGCCGGGGGAACGACCTCCCCTCGCCTGACTCGGGCGCCCCCGACATGGTGTTTCTGCAAAAACCCGTGCTGCCGGCCACGCTGCTGGCCGGCTTGGTCGAGGCCCTGGACGGAAAGAAACGCGCCGCCCCGGCTAACCAGGCGCTTTGCCGGGAGTACCGGGGCAAGCGCCTCCTGTTGGTGGAAGATAACGACATCAACCGTGAAATAGTGAAAGCCCTGCTCGTCCCCTCCGGCGTACGGATCACCGAGGCGGAAAACGGCCAGGAGGCTGTCCGGATTTTCACCGCCCGGCCTGGGGATTTCGACCTGATTCTTATGGACATTCAAATGCCGGTGATGGACGGATACGCCGCCAGCCGCGCCATCCGCTCCTGCGGACACTCCGCCGGGAAGACCGTGCCCATCCTGGCCATGACCGCCAACGCCTTCCGGGAAGACGTGGAAGCCGCGCTGGCGGCGGAAATGAACGGACACATCAGCAAGCCCTTGGACGAAAAAAAGATGTGCCGGGAACTCGACAAATACCTGCTGGAAATCCCATGCCCCGAACAACCGGAGCCGGGCAAGCCGGGCCTGTCAGGGCACGAAGCCGTATGACTCCAAGCCGGGTCTTCCTGAATTGGAATTCGAATACAGCCTGGCCAAAGGCTTTTATTTCGCCCTGTTCCGTTTGTGCCTGGCGTAAAAATTTTCTCTGCGCCGCTGACAGAGGAAGTAGAAGGACGGAATGAACAGAATGCCGATGGTGCTGGCCGCCAGCAAACCGGAGAACACGGTGACGCCGATCAACTGGCGGCTGACCGCGCCAGCGCCCGAGGCCAGCATCAGCGGCACCACGCCGAGAATGAAGGAAAAGGCGGTCATGAACACGGCGCGGTAGCGCTGCCGGGCCGCCCGTCGGGCGGAATGGAAGACGCTGTAGCCCTCACGCCGCAAATCGCGGGCGAACTGGACAATCATGATGGCGTTTTTGGATGCCAGCCCGATCAGCAGCACCAGCCCGATCTGCACGTAGATATTCACTTCGCTGCCGGTGAGGGTCAACCCCACCGTGGCGCCGAGCGCCCCCATGATCACTGAAAGAACGATGGCCAGGGGCAGCAGCCAGCTTTCATACTGGGCCACCAGGAAAAGCAGGACAAAGACGAAGCTCAGGGCGAAAATCAGGCCCTCGCGCGAGGCGGCCAGAGACTCCTGGTAGGAAAGCTCGGCCCAGCCGTTGCTGTACCCGGGCGGCAGCTGCTCGCGCACGATGCGGCTCAGGGCGCCCATCACCTCGCCGCTGCTGTGGCCGGGCGCGGGTACGGCGCTGATCTTGGCGCTGGGGTACATGTTGAAGCGCTCGACGATGTTCGCGCCCACCACGGTGTTGACTGTGGCGAAAGAACGCAGCGGCACCAGGGAACCCGAGGACGAGGACAACTGCGTGTTGAGAATGTCGTCCTCGTTCACGCGCACCCCGGGCCGGGCCATTACGTAAACGCGGTAGGATTTGCCGTACAG
>JAVBVM010000037.1:0-9153 GCA_031554295.1 Desulfovibrionaceae bacterium
GGCGCTGGCCTTCGCCCGCTTGCGCCCATCCTGTCTCATTTTGGGCAACGGCGTGGGGGGAAGCGTCAACGCCTTTCAAACCGCGCGGGCTGCGTATATTCTCATGGCCATCTGCGGCACTCTGGATGTGCCCGGCGGCATGGCGCGCGGGCGGCCGCCCGCCGGCATCCGCCCCAAGCCCGGATTGGCGGAGGCCATGCTCTTTCTTCCCCCCAAAGCGCGCGCAAAAGCCATCAACAAATTTCCGTTCTGCTCGGGAGCGCACGCCCCCACATTCTGGCAGACCTGCGTCAGCGGTAAGCCATATAGGCCGCGCGCCATCTGGCTGATAGGCACAAACCCCATCGTCACCCAGACCCGGGGCGATCTGGTGCGCGAAGCCCTGCGCGATCACCTGGAATTTGTCGTGGTTTCTGACTTTTTCATGACGCCCACCGCCGCGCTGTCGGATCTCGTGCTTCCGCCCCGGCATTGGCTGGAGCAGGAGGATGTGGGGACCTTGAGCGATGGCTGGTACGCGGTGCCGTGCCGGGCAACCGCGCTGGTCGGCGAAACGCTGGACGACC
Source organism: Desulfovibrionaceae bacterium (assembly GCA_031554295.1). Lineage (GTDB taxonomy): Bacteria > Desulfobacterota > Desulfovibrionia > Desulfovibrionales > Desulfovibrionaceae > JAVBVM01. The sequence continues at coordinate 567 of JAVBVM010000037.1, forward strand.
GGGATGTCATGTTGCGGGTGGCGCATAAGCTGGGGCTTACCGAGGCATTGCCCTGGCAAAGTTGGCGGGAGCATCTGGAATGGCTGCTGGAACCTTCCGGCTTGAGCTTTGCGGAGTTTACCAAACTCGGTTTCCTGATCGACGAAATGCCGTACAAAAAATATGAAAAGGAAGGCTTTAAAACCCCCAGCGGCAAAGTGGAGTTGGCCTCCTCCATATTACGCTCAATGGGCCTGCCGGACTTGCCCCTGTATGAGGAGCCGCCGCTCTCCCCGGTTTCCAGGCCGGATTTGGCCGCGCGCTACCCCTTTATTCTGATGACCGGGTGCAAGACGGAAGCTTTTTTCCACTCGGAAGGGCGGAATATTCCCGCCCTGCGGCGCCTGCACCCCGAACCGCTTGCGGAAATGCATCCCGAGGCCGCGGAAGAGGCCAGTCTGCGCGAAGGCCAAAGGGTGCGCGTATCCACCCCGCACGGCGCGCAGGAATTTACTCTGCGCCTGGACGACCGCCTGGCCCGGGGCATGGTGCACGCGGAACACGCCTGGTGGTTCCCGGAAAGGCCCGGGCCGGATTATGGTTGCTTTGAAAGCAACGCGAACCTGCTTTTTTCCCACGATCATTTTGATCGCTTCTCCGGTTCCGAGCCGCTCAAGTCCGGGCTCTGCCGAGTGGATCCCGTTCCTGAAGCCGCCACGGCTTAAGGTTTGCCGGAGCCGCGGCCGCGGCTCCGGCAAACCCAGAACCGGCTTCCCCCGGGCAAGGGGAGCGGCGCTTCATGTTTTTTCTTCCATCCCGCCTTTAGCGGCGCTTGTCCTCCCCCCCTCCGGTATAATCTCAGTTGCAAAAGCAAGAAGATGACGCTACCAGTCAAGGACCGCCCTGAATGGTATTTTGGAGAGTGCCGTCACTTTGAGCCACACGCCCGACGAAAAAGAACCTGATGCTGCCGGAAAGCCCGCCGACAACGGGATGGCGCATGGTTCCCCCGCATCCGCCCCGCCTTCGCCGGAGCGGGAAGACGAGCGGGAAACCCCGCCCCAAGCGGAAACCTCCCCTGCTGGCGGCCGCCACTTTTACGGCCGTCTGTGCGCTTTTTTGCTCGTCGCCGCGCTGATTGTTCTGGCCGCTCTCTTTGGCCTGGGAGTATTTGATCCTCCGGCCCCTCCCCCCCCGCCGCCCGTCCCGGAACTGGAAGCCCCCGCCCCCCGGAATGGCGTCGCCCCCGACGCGCCCCAGGCCCTGCCTTTTGAGGAACCGATCACCACGCCGCTGGAACTTGGCATCAAGCGGGCCGATTACGCTCTGCTGGAGGCGTTGCGCCGCCTGGGCATAGACAGCGGGCAATTGGAAGTTATCTACGTGCTGCCGGCCGCTTCCGGCTTCGGCCAATACACGTATCAGCGCCTGGCCCTCTATCTGCCAGCGCAAGGCGCCCCCCGGCCGGAGGAAATTTTCGCCGTGCTGTCCGATTCCCTCGCCCGGCTGGCGCCCGAGGCGGAGCTTGATTCGCCCGAGGCCGGCCTTTTGCGTATCCGCCTTCACGGGCTGGCCACGCACGAAATCCGCCTGGCCTCGCCGCTCGCCCCCCGGCCCGCCGGCCCGCAAGGCGACTGTCCGCCGCGCCTGGCCATTGTCATCGACGACATGGGCGAAAGCATGCGGGCCGCCGACAGCCTGCTCGCGCTCAACTACCCGGTTACTTTCTCCATCTGGCCGGACAGCACGCACGCGCGCGCCGTGGCCGAGGCCGCCCATGCGGCCGGCCGCGAGGTGATGATCCACCAGCCCATGGAACCCCTGGGCTATCCCGAGGTCAAGCCGGGCCCCAACGCCCTGTACCTGGGGCAGAGCCGCGAAAAAATCATCAAGATCGTCACCGCCTCGATCAATAAAGTGCCGCACGCCGTGGGCCTCAACAACCATATGGGTTCCCGCGCCACGCAGGACCAGAAAAGCATGGAAGCCGTCCTTGATGCTCTGCTCGCGCTGCGCGGCAGCCACCCGCTGTTCGTGCTCGACAGCCTGACCCACCCTGCCTCGCGCCTCTACGCCCTCTCCTTCCAGGCCGGCCTGCGCTCTTACCGGCGCGACATTTTTCTCGACGTCCAGGAAGACGTCGGCTACATCCTCCACCAACTCGACAAAGCCGCCCAGATCGCCCGCCAGAACGGCCAATCCATCGCCATCGGGCACCCCCTGCCCGAAACCATTGAAGCTCTTAAACAATGGCAGAGCAAACGCGACCCCGGCGTGCTGATTGTGCCCCTGGCGAACTTGAATTAAGGAAGCGCCGAGTTTTTTCGTTTGGCAAGGCGCGAGTTTTTTGGGCCGGGGGCAAGCCGGAAGAGGCCAGCCCCCGACCGAAAAAGTGAAGCAACGACGCCAAACGGAAAAACCCGGCGTTTCCCATATATCGGCCGGCTTTTCTCTTCTCCCGCAATTAATGGTTGCCCGAAAAGCGCGCAGTCGGTATAGAGGCCGCATGCGGATAATAGCGGGATTTCTCGGGGGTCGGACCCTGAAGACGGCCGAAGGGCCCGGGTACCGGCCGGCCATGAGCCGGGTGCGCGAGGCGTTGTTTTCAATGCTGGAGTCGCGCGGGGTGGCATGGCGGTCGACCCGCTGCCTGGATTTGTTCGCGGGCAGCGGCAGCCTGGGCTTTGAGGCGGTGAGCCGGGGCGCGCCGGAGGTCTGGTTTGTGGAGTCTGGCAAAGAGGCCGCGCGCGTGTTGCGGGATAATGCCGCCCGCCTGGGCCTGTGGCCGGATCGGGCGGACGGCGTGCGTGTGGCGGAAGAGGACTGTGGACGATTTTTACGGAGCCGGGCGGCGCACCCCTTTGAGTTGGCGTTTATCGACCCGCCGTATGGCGATGATGCGCTGACGCCAACGGTACGGATGTTGCTGAAAAACGGCTGGCTCGCGCCGACGGGGATCGTGGCGGCGGAAGTTTCCGCGCGCGCCGCCCTGGATGCGGAAGGGATGGACGAGCGCCTGAGCGTTCTTGCGGATCGGCTGTATGGCCAGACGAGGATTGTCCTATGGAGCATGGAAAGGTAGCGATCTACCCCGGCACGTTTGACCCGTTGACCAACGGGCATGTGAGCATCATCCGGCGGGGCTGCGAAATTTTCGACACCGTGGTGGTGGCGGTGGCGCATGACGCGTACAAAAACACGTTGTTCACCCTGGATGAGCGCGTGGACATGATTAAGCGCGTTTTTGCCGACGTGCCGAATGTTTTGGTGGAAAGCTTCAATGGCCTGCTGGTGGACTACGTTGACCAACGGGGCGCGAATATTATTTTGCGCGGTCTGCGCGCCGTGGCGGATTTCGAGTACGAGTTCCAGCTCGCGCTGATGAACCGCAAGCTCAAGCGCCATATTCAGACCGTATTTCTGATGACCGACTACCAGTGGCTGTACATCAGCTCCACCATCGTCAAGGCGGCCGGGAGCCTGGGCGGCGATATCCGGGGCCTGGTGCCGGAAATCGTCTACCGCCGGATGTGCGAGCGCTACAATCAGCCCTATCCCCTACAGGATGGGCTCGAGTTTGAGGAGTCGGAAGACTTGCGGGAACTTTCGCAGATGTACGCGAAAAAGAAGGCGCCCACGGCTTAGAGCATTTTAGCCCTGAAAACGTAAACCGAATAAAATGCTCCGGCGATGCGCGGCGTAGCGACGCCCGTGAGTTTTTCGCAGGCGGGCCGCGCCGCCGTTAAACGAAAAACTCAAACGCGAAATGCGATTTTGTTGGAAGTCTTTATGGCCGACGCGGCAGTTTCTTCCGGCAAGGCGGTATGCCTTGTCGGACCGACCGGCTCGGGAAAAACGGCTGCGGCGCTTGCGTTGGCCGGGCGCTGGCCCGTTGGCGTGATCAATGCGGACTCCCGCCAGGTCTATCGCGATTTCCCCATCATCACGGCGCAGCCCGCTGAAGACGAGCGCCGGGCCTGTCCCCATCTCTTGTACGGCTATCTCGATTGCGCGGCCAAGACTTCCGCCGGCCAATGGGCGGCGCGGGCAGCGGCCTGCATGGACGAAGTCGCGGGACAGGGGCGACTGCCAGTGTTTTCAGGCGGCACCGGCCTGTATTTGAGGGCCCTTTTTGACGGCATGGCCGAAATCCCGGCTGTCGTTCCGGAAATAGCGGCGGACCTGGAGCGGGAAGCCCTCGCGCCCGGCGGGCTCGAGCGTCTGTATCTGCGCTTGCGGGTGGTGGATCCGGCCTATGCCGGCCGTATCCACCCCAATGACCGGCAGCGCGTTGTCCGAGCCCTGGAAGTGAGCGAAGGAACGGGTAAACCGCTGTCCTGGTGGCATGCGCATCCGGAAGGCGCGGAGAGCGGTAGGCGGAAAGGCGCTTCAACGCGGCCGGATACGGAACGCGCGGTGCTGCGCGTAGGCATGAACGTGCCGCGCCCGCTTTTGCTGACGCGTCTGGCGGCGCGCATTGAGGCGATGATCGCGGCCGGGGCGTTGGAAGAAGCGCAGCGCGTCAGAGAATTGTGCCCCGATCGCTCGGCCCCGGGCTGGTCGGGCATCGGCTGCGCCGAGCTGTTCAGCTTTCTTGAGGGCGAAATAAGCTTTGACGAATGCAAAGAGCTGTGGCTGCGCAACACCGCCGCCTACGCCAAGAGACAGATGACCTGGTTCCGGGCGGACAAGCGCATCCGCTGGGTGGCCCATGACGATCGGGCCGGCCTGCTCAAACTGGCGGAGGACTTTCTTCATAACTGAACTACTGGAAATATATTGATTTTTACTTGTTGCCTTTTTTCCATGTGAAATTCCCACGGCAAAACGGTAAAACCTTGCGCACTTGGCAGAGTATTTGCTAAGCTCAAGGCGATAGTGAATTTTTGACAGTGGGGAGTTTCATATCGTGCAACGGCGAGTTTCAGCTTTACGCGGCATAAGCACGGTGGCCGCTCTGGTCGGAGGCGTGATCTTCCTGATCACCGGCTTTGTGCCGGAACAGAGCGGGTCTATCGTGCAGCAGCCCATGAGCGCGGCCCTGCTGGCCACTCCGCCCGAACGGGCGGACGCGTCGGCCGCGGGACTGGCTGGTGCCCGGGCTGAAAGCGCGTGGCGCGTCTACGCGGCATACAGCGCCGAACTTGTCGATTCCCGAGCCTTTCCGGAGGCGGAAACGGCGCGCTCAGCGGACAAATCCCCTCAGTCCCTGCTTGCGTTTGTGCGCGATCCCGCCGGCCCTGTTTCCCCGGGCGCTTCCGCTGCCCCCCTTTCTGTTCCTGACTCGGAATACGCGGCGTCGCCGCTGGATATGTTCATCGCTTCCGGCCCCTATTCCGGCGCTGAAGCGGCCTTTTTGCTTTCCGCACCCGGCGGGGAAAAGATTCCCGCGCTCGCGCCCATTGATTTCAGCCGGCTTGTTTGCGTTGCCCAGCCCCTCTGGGCCCGCAGCCCCAAACCTTCCCAGATCCCGCAAGCCGCCGCCACGGCGGCGGCTCCCGGAAAAGGCGCCCCCTCGCTGGTGCGCCGGGCCGGGGAATACCGGGAACTGGTGGAACAGCACGCGAAAAAATATGGCCTGTCGCCCGATCTGGTGCTGGCCATCATGCACACGGAAAGCTCGTTCAATCCGGAGGCCGTCAGCCGGGCGAACGCCCGGGGCCTGATGCAGGTGGTCCCCGATACGGCCGGCGGCGAAGTGCACGCCTACCTGAACGGAACGCCCGGCCTGCCCGCGGAAAACAGCCTGTTCAACCCGGCTTTCAATATCAATTACGGCACCACCTATTTACACCTGTTGAGCACGCGGCACCTTGGGGATGTCAAAGATCCGAATTCGCGCATGCTGTGCACGATTGCCGCTTATAACGGCGGCCCGAACGCCGTGTACAAAGCCTTTGGCGGCGAGCGCAAGCAGGCGATTGAGGCCATCAACGCCCTCACGCCCGACGAGGTGCGCGAGCGGCTGCTTGCCCAGCTTCCCCGAAAGGAAACGCGGGAATATGTGGTAAAGGTGCTCGCAAGCCTTGAGAAATTTTCCGCCTTGAGGTAGTACCCCCAAGACACAGCCTGAAGACGCCTGCCGCGGACGTCCGGCCGATGTTTCCATGTGCGCCGGCGCGGTTTATTGCCGGCGCGCCGACCATATACCTTTTTATCAGGAGACACCTATGCGTTTGCGTTATTTCGCGCTGTTGATCCTCGCCCTTTTTCTTTTGCCCGGCTGCGAGCAGAATTCTCCCCAGAAAACGGCAGCGCCCAGCGTTGCCGTTGTTGACTTCAACCGCCTGGTTCTGGAGAGCGAAGCCGGCAAGCAGGGCACGACCCATCTGGAAGCTGTCGCCGCCGATATGCAGAAGAAGCTGATGGCCATGCAGAGCAACGAAGACATGGCCCAGATGCAGGTCGCTTTCGCCATGTACCAGGAAGCGGTTAACGCGCTTCAGGAACAGGTGGTCGCCACCTTTACCGAGGCCGTCAAGGTCACCACCAACGAAGTGCGCGCCGCCAAAGGCATCGGTTGCGTCCTCCACAACGAAGCCGCCATTGCCCTGGCCCCGGAAGCCGACATCACCGACGCGGTGATCGCCGAACTCAATAAAAAACAAATCACCTACCCCACGCCGGACTTCGACCTGGGCGCCCTTACGGGCGATCAGCCCACCCAGCCCGAGGGCGAACAGGCCCCGGCCGCCCCGCAGGATAACCAGCCCGCCGCCCGGCCGGAAGCCCCGCAAAGCGCTCCCGCGCCCCAGGCCCCCGCGCAATAACCAACTCAAGGGGAGGGCAGCCTCCCCTTTTTTATTTCCATGCCCGCGAATACTTCTCATGTCACCCCGCCGGCCTTCGGCGCGCCCCGGCGCGCCGGCCCCCTTCCCGCCGTTCCGCCCGGCTGGGCTGATTGGGAAGGCCCCATGCGTCTGGCGCTTGAGCAGGCGCACCAAGCCTTCGGCAAAGGCGAAGTTCCCGTGGGCGCCGTTCTGCTCAGCGCCGCCGGGGAACTCCTGGCCGCCGCCCACAACCGTTGCGTCTCCCTTTCCGATCCCACGGCCCACGCCGAACTCCTGGCCCTGCGCCAGGCCGGCCGCGCCCTCGACAATTACCGCCTGGAAGGCGCCATCCTCGTCTGTACGCTCGAACCCTGCCTGATGTGCAGCGGCGCTCTCATCCACGCCCGCGTCAACGGCCTCGTCTACGGCGCGACCGACTTGCGCGCCGGCGCCGTCACCTCGCAGATCGACAGCCTCGACCAGCCCTTTCACAACCACCACCCCTGGCATATGCCCGGCATCCTCGCCGAGGAGTGCGCGGCCATCCTGCTCGAGTTCTTCAGCGAACGGCGCGGCAAATAAAGACGAGGCATCCGGCGGCCAAAGGGCAAGGCATCTCCGCTCTCTTCATCCGCACGGCTTGCGGGCTCGCCTGCGGTTGAAGACATTTGGTCCCCCTATTTTTGATCCGCCTAGACGCCTTGCGGCAGGACGGCGCTCCGGGCGGGCTTGGGCTTCCGCGGCTCCGATCCGTTGTTCCGGTGGCCTCGCGCCTTTCCCAGGCCGCCGCCCTTTTGAGGAAACGCGCGTTCCCGCGCCACTCCCCACCACCCGTGGGCCGGGGGGCGACAAAGGCGAAAGGCATGGAGCCTGGCAAAAGCCGGACTCCATGCCTGCTGTTTTTGTACACCGCGCATTTGCCAGCAAGCCCGAAGCCGCCCGGCCCGATGTTGCCGCGTGTGCGGAAACGGGTGTTTCCGCTCGAAGTACGGCGCTGGTTCAGAAAGGAGACGGAGCCCGTCCACGAAGCGAAAGCGCCGCCGATAAAAAACCTCCGGCCACGCGTTTATTTCGCGGCCGGAGGTTTTTTTAGCGATTCGGTCCGTCCGCGCAACAGACGCGCGGCCGGCCATGCGCAGTTTCAAGGAGTCCGTGCCCCGTGACCGCCGGAGGCTTGCTTTAAATTTCCACCAGTTCGTACTTGGTGGTGCCGAGGCCGATTTCTTCACCGTAGGAGAGCTGCATGTGACCGAGGGTGCTTTTCCAGACGGCTTTGAATTTGTCGCAGCCCGGACCGCAGTCCCCTTCGATCATGGTGCCGGGCAGGGATTTTTGAGCGTTGACCAGGTCAAGCGAGGCTTGGTCGATGGCCACGGGATCGAGGGAGGCGAGCAAGCCGATGTCCTGAACCAGCGGGCTGTCACTCCAGGGGCTACAGTCGCAGTCCGGGGTGACGTTGACCACGAAGTTGATGTAGGCCGTGCGCGTGACCTTATTGGCCACGGCGCCGTAGGCATATTCGGTCATGCGCTCCATGAAGCCGGGCATTTTGGTGCGCCAGTCCACAGTCATGGCCGCGGTCGGGCAGACGGTGACGCATTCGAAGCAGCCGATGCACTTTTCCTTGGCGACCTGCGCCTTGTGGTCATCGGTCATGGTGATGGCGGACTCGGGGCAGACTTTGACGCAGGCGCGGCAGCCGATGCATTTGTCGGGCACGCTGAAGGCGTGGCAGTAATGCTGGGCGCGCTTGCCGGCCACGCAGGCGCAGCCCATGGCCAGGTTTTTGATGGCCCCGCCGAAGCCCGCCATGGGGTGCCCTTTGAAGTGCGAGAGGA
>JAVBVM010000069.1:0-3014 GCA_031554295.1 Desulfovibrionaceae bacterium
AAACGCGCCCCGCTTGACAATACGGTGGACCTTGACCGCATTGCGCGCGGCACGCCGGGCTTTTCCGGCGCCGACCTGGAAAACCTGGTGAACGAAGCGGCGCTTCAGGCCGCCACGTACCATAAAGACACCATCAGCATGAGCGACTTTGAATATGCCAAGGACAAAGTGCTCATGGGCAAGGAGCGGCGCAGCCTGATTCTCTCCGACGAGGAAAAGCGCATCACAGCTTACCACGAAGACGGGCACGCCCTGGTGGCCAACCTTTCGAAAAACTCCGATCCGGTGCACAAGTTCTCGATCATCCCGCGCGGCCGCGCCCTGGGCGTGACCATGCAATTGCCCGAAGCCGACCGGCACGGCTATTCGCGCAGCTACCTGCTGACCAACCTGGCCGTGTTGCTTGCGGGCCGGGTGGCGGAAGAGCTGGTCTTCAGCGACATCACCACCGGGGCGGGCAACGACATTGACCGCGCCAGCAAGCTGGCCCGCAAAATGGTCGGCGAATGGGGCATGAGCGACAAAATCGGGCCTATCGCCATTGGCGAGCAGGGCTCGGAAGTCTTCATCGGCCGCGAATGGATGCACTCGCGCAATTTCAGCGAAGACACCGCCCGCCTGATGGATGAGGAAGTGAAGCGCATAATCGAGGACGCCTTGGCCAGGAGCCGCGAAATGCTCGGCTCCAATATGGACAAGCTGCACGCCATTGCCAATGCCCTGCTCGAAAATGAAACCATTTCGGGCGAGGACATTGATCTCCTGATGCGGGGCGAGGCGCTGCCGGTCAGGCCGCTGGAGCCAAGGCCCGCTCCCTACACGCCGCCCCTGCCGGCGGATGGGGACGAAGACGGCCCGTCCTTCGCGCTTGAACCTGAGGATGAGCAGCCCGGAAGCGACGGCCCGGACAGGCGGAAAAACGACCCGTCCCCCCGTCCCCCTTCAGGAAACGCCGAGTAATGCCGCGTACCTTCAAGATTGCCGGGGGCCGGCCGGTGACGCCTGCCCCCGTTGTCATCTTCGGCATTGTGAACGCCACGCCGGATTCCTTTTTCGACGGCACGGGAACATTTATCCCCCGCGCGGCCATCGCCCGCGCCCGTCGGACCTGGAAACAGGGCGCGCAGGTTCTGGATATCGGCGGGGAATCGACCCGGCCTTACGCCCTACCCGTCACTCCCGGCGAGGAGCTTGCCCGCGCGCTCCCCGTTTTGCGCGCGGTCCGGGCCTTTCCACCCTCCCCTTTTTACGCTTCGCCGATCCTGTCCGTGGATACCCGGCGCGCGGAAACCGCTGTCGCTGCCCTGGCCGAAGGCGCGCATATTATTAATGATGTCTCGGGCTGTGCCGACCCGGCCATGCCCGATGTGCTCGGCCAGCACAAACCCGGCTATGTGCTCATGCACTCTCAGGGCGCGCCGGAATACATGCAGGACAATCCTCTTTACGGCGACGTGATCGGCGAACTGCTCGACTTTTTCACCCGCGCCATGTCCCGGCTCATCGCCGCCGGGCTTCCGGAGGAGCACATCCTGCTTGACCCCGGCATTGGCTTTGGCAAGCGGCTTGAGCACAACCTGGCTATTTTGCGCGCCCTTCCCCGCCTTCTCAGCCTCGGAAGGCCGATACTGCTCGGCATCTCCAACAAATCGCTGTTCAACGATCTGCTTGGCCTGCCGCCGGGTAAGCGCGGCGCCGCCACCCAAACGCTCACGGCGCTGGCCTACGCCCAAGGGGTCGCCTTCCACCGCGTGCACGACGCGAAGGACGCGCGGGAGGCATTAACCATCGCCCACGCGCTGCGCGCCCCGAAAAAGTAGAGCGGCAAGACGCCAAAAAGGCCGCCTTGCCGCTTGCTTTACTTCGCCCAAAGGCGTTTCACGATCAGCCTTAGCGCCGGCCGAAGCCACCGCCGCGCATAATAAAGGGCATGCCGCCCCCACCGCCGCCGCCCCCTCTGAAGTGGGGCGTATTGCCGCCATTGAAGCCGCCCATGCCGCCGGAGTGCCGGAATTCCATGCCGTGCTGCTGAAAGGCGGAAGCGCGTTCATTGCCCAGGTCGCGCCCGGCGCGAGCCTGCTGCATGTCATGCAGCGAGTCGGAAGACATCCCCCCCGCCTGATGCAACTGATTAAGGGTTTCCTGCGGCGTGCCGGAGCGGGTTCCGGCCAGGCCCGATCCGGAAGGCTTGCTCACGGGCTGCCAATGATCCGGGTTGCTCGGATCATATTTATATACCTGCCCGTCTTTTCCCGCATAGACATTATCGTTCGCATGGGCGATGGAGCCGTCCTGGCCCCGAATCCAGCCGGTGCGCGTGCTGGTGCCGTCATCGTAGACGTTCAGGTGCCCGGCGGTGACGGAACGGCCGCTCCCTTCCTGGCCGACGGTCACGCGTGAGCCACTGGCGGCCACGCCGGTTTGAGGATCCACTCCGGCGCCTCGGACGCCGTGGGCGTAGTTTCCGGTGTAGACGTTTTCCACAGCGCCTTTTCGACCCACGGCCACGGCCCCGGTCTGAGAATTATAAGCCATACCGTAAGCTCCGGCGAACCGGTTGCCGCTGACGTAGTCGTAGCCGCCGAAACCTCGACCCTGCGTCTGCACATTGCCCCAGCGGTTATAGATATTGCCGGTGGTGCCGACCCAGCCGTTCGGCCCCCAGGCGGTCCGGCCGCCATACGCGTTGTCGTAAACTCCGCTGGAATAATAGGGGCCCCACCAGGGATCCGGCGGATACCACCAGCCGTAGTCATCATCGCCCCAGTACCAGCCGAAGCCGAATTCGAAAGCCCAGCCCGCCCACGGGGTCCAGCACATCCCGACATCCATGGAATAGGTGGCAGGACAGCCGTACCAGACCGAGCCGTACCAGCCCGGGTAAACGTAGCCCGTGCCGTAAACCACCACGCCTTCCGGGGTCAGAATGGTCCCGTAATAGCCGGGCGTGTAGCCGACCAGCACATAGGTCGGGGTAACCTGATAAATGCGCACATAGGTCACATAATAGAGGG
>JAVBVM010000070.1:0-12844 GCA_031554295.1 Desulfovibrionaceae bacterium
GGTCATGATTGTGGCGCGCGTGGGCGAGGAAGTGGGCTGCGAGTAAGCCGAGGTCAGGATCAGTCCCTGGTTGGCCACGGCGTCAATGTCCGGCGTGGGGTTCCCCACGGCGATGCCGCCGCCGTTAAAGCCGAGGTCCGACCAGCCCACGTCGTCCAGCAGGAAGATCATGAGGTTCGGTTTTTTGCCGGTCTGTTTTTCCAGGGCGGCCAGCTTGTCGCGCGTCTCCTTGTCCTGGGCCGGATGAACGATCACCGGCATCATGTTGTCCGCTATTTTTGTCGCGGGCCGAACCAGGTATTGGTTCGGATGGTCGTAGCCGGCAAAGCCGTCGCGCTTGGTGGGCGCCGTTGGCGTATCCGCGGCGCTTGCCGCCAGCGGGAGCGCGGCCAAAGCCATTGCCGAGACAAGAACTTGAGGGAGAAGGTGTTTTTTCATACAAAAGCTCCTTTGCTTAAGGCGGTGAAGGTCTTCACAGAAAAAATAAAACCTGGCGCACCTTTGCCGGCGTTTTTCTTCAAAAAAGAGCGCCGGCTGAGGCTATTCGCTTCACAGTATCAAGTATCCGTCGCTGCTAAATATTTGTCAATATATGCTCGTAAATATGTCGAATGGTGTGAACCCGTTAGAATGGCTCATTGGCGCGCGGAGGGGCACAAGGCGATGGCGCGTGCCGTTCACGCCTTATTGTTGATAGCGGCGTTTTTATTATTAAGCTCGTGATAAACAAAGTTTGAAGCGGCGGGCTGCCGGCATGTCGGCGCCTGTTCTCCCCTTTTCTTTATTTGAAAGCGAAGCCGGGATAGGGTAGGACAGCCGAAGACAAAGTTTCAATTCTCAGGGGGTTGTAATGAGCGAAACGCTGGTGCTGCTGGAAACGTCTTCCGGCGATATCTTGTTGGAATTGTTTGGTGACAAGGCCCCGGAAAGCGTGGCGAATTTTCTCCGCTACGTGGATGACGGCTTTTATCAGAATACGATTTTTCACCGGGTGATCAAGGATTTCATGATCCAGGGCGGCGGCCTGACCGTGCGTATGGAGGAGAAACCCACCCATCCGCCTATAAAAAACGAGGCCGCCAACGGCCTTTCCAACGCGCGCGGCACCATCGCCATGGCCCGCACCTCTGAACCGCACAGCGCCTCGGCCCAGTTCTATATCAATCTGGTGGATAATCCGGAGTTGGATCACCAGAACGAGAGTGACGCCGGCTATGGCTACTGCGTGTTCGGCCAGGTGGCGGACGGCATGGATGTGGTGGACAAGATCGCCAAGTTGAAAACCAAGCCCCAGGGCGAGCATGAGGCCGTGCCTGTGGATATGGTGTTAATCACCCGAGCAAGCCGCTTCGAATAGGGTTTTGCCCGAGAACGCCGTATTCCCGGACAAAACCAAGATGGTTTAAATGGTATGCTGAAACTCCGCCATCTTTCCCACGCCTTCGGCTCATCCTGGGCCCTGCGCAACTGCACGCTTTCTTTGCAGAAAGGCGAGTTCCTGTTTTTGTGCGGGCCGTCCGGCGCGGGCAAGACCACGCTGCTGCGCCTCCTGTACGGCGATCTGGCCTTGCAGCACGGCGCGGCGGAGGTGGCGGGCTTTGACCTGCGCAAGCTCACCCCCCGGCGGCTGCCTTTTTTGCGGCGGCAAGTGAGCGTAATCTTTCAAGACTTCAAAATCCTGCCCGAGCGCACGGTATATGAGAATGTGGCCATCGCCCTTCAGGTGCGCGGCCTGTCCGGCCAGCACGTGCAGCGCCGGGTGCGCGCGGCCGTGCGTACCCTGGGGCTTGAACACAAGCTGAATTCCCGCTGCCGCGAGCTTTCCGGCGGGGAGCAGCAACGCGTGGCCGTGGCCCGGGCTATTGTGGTCAACCCGCAGCTGATTCTGGCGGACGAGCCTACCGGCAACCTGGACCCCACGCTCAGCATGCGGCTGATGGATATTTTTCTGCAATTCAACGCGCACGGCGCCACGGTGGTGCTGGCCACCCATAACCCGGATCTGCTGAAGCGCCTGCCTTCCGCGCGCATGATCCGCCTGGAGGACGGCGTGATCGCCGGATCGAACTGGCCGGGGGCCGAGGCGGCCGACGGCGCGCGGCCGGAACACTTCATCACGCCCGCCTTTTCCGAGGGGGAAATTTCTTTGAAACGTTCCGGGCCGGCCGTTCCTTCAAGCGGGTCAGACTACGACCTGACGGGCGAGGGAGGTTCCGGGACCGGGCAGGACAAGCTGACGCGCATTGAGTTGCGGGGAGGCCGCCGATGAGCGGTCCGCGCCTGCTCGTAACCCTGCTCGTCCGGGGAGCGCGCGACATGCGCCTGCACCCGCTGGCGCACTGGCTCGCTTACAGCGCCGTGACCCTGGTCGTGTTCCTGGCCGGGATTTTCCTGGTGGCGCTCAGTACGGTGGACGGCGCGCTCAGCGCTTCGCGCGGCGAGGTAATGGCGCAGGTCTACTGGAGGCCGGGCATTGACATCAACTTCGTGCGCGCGCAATGGCAGGAGATCTCCCAGTCCGCCTGGCTGGCTTCAATGGAGACTTATACGCCCGAGGAAGCGCTGGCCGCGCTCACGCGGCGCCTGGATCGTGAAGCCTCGGAAGGTCCGGGCGGCGCGGTTTCCTCCTTTACTCCCGAGGACGCCGAACGGGCCGGCCCGCTGCTGCCGCCCACCGCGCTGCTCACCTTTGCCCCGCGCGTGCCGGATCCCGACAAATGGGGCGCGGATCTGCGCGCCCATCTGAGTACCTTGCCAGGGGTGGAGCGGGTTGAGGCATCGCCTCTGCTCGACGAACTGGGCCGGCTCTGGCGCGGGGTGAGCCGCTGGTTGATCTGGCCGGTGGTGGTCTTTCTCTGCCTGATGCTCGGCCTGGTGGTCGGCAACACCGTACGCCTGACCCTGGCCACCCGCCAGTCGGAAATCGGCATTCTCCAGCTTGTGGGGGCGACCAGCGGCTATATCCGGCTGCCCCTCGTCAGCGCCGGCGTGCTGCTCGGCGTGCTTGGCGGGGTAAGCGGCGTGGCGCTGCTCTGGGTCGCGCGCCATTATAGCGCGCCGCTGTTCGCCATGCCGCCGCTTTCTTTGGATTTGCTTTTCCCGCCCCCGCTCCATGTCTGCCTTCTGGTGGCCGTGCCGGCCCTGACCGGCGCGCTGAGCGCCTGGCTTGCGGTACGACGCGGATCGGCGCAATAGTTGGCGGTTATACAATCTTTCTTTAGAGGCTGCGGTTTTTCCCATGCATGATGCAGAGCTTTCGCCTTCAGGCAATGCCGCGGATCCGGACGCGAGCCAGGTATCACGACCTTCAACGCTTCGGTCAGCGCTTTCCGGGATGCGGCAGGGCCTGCCTATTGTTTTTGGCTATATTCCCGTGGGCTTCGCCTATGGAGTGCTGGCGCAGAAGTCTGGCATCAGCGTTGAGGGCACGGTGGCCATGTCCGTGTTCCTCTTTGCCGGTTCCGCCCAGTTTATCGCCGTGGATCTGATCAGCCGCGGCGTGCCCATGGCTTCGATCATTCTGACCATTTTCGTGGTGAACCTGCGCCACCTGCTTATGTCGGCGGCGCTGGCCCCGTATTTGAAAAAGTGGCCGGCCCGGCTGCGTTGGCTGTTCGCCTTTGAACTGACCGACGAAACTTTCGCCGTGCACGCCGGCCGCTTCGCCAAAGGGGATCGCCCCAGGGCGGAGACGCTGGCCTTGAATGTGACCGCGCAGTCCTCCTGGGTGGGCGGGGGACTGCTTGGCGCGCTGTTCAGCGAGCTTCTGGCCGACGACAAAGTCTTTGGGCTTGATTTCGCCATGCCGGCCATGTTCATCGCCCTGCTGGCCGGGCAGTGCCGGCGCGGCGGGATGTTCGCCCTGGCCGCCTTGATCGGGGCGGCGGCCTCCGTGTTGCTTGTGCTGGCGGGAATAAACCGCTGGAACATCATTTTTGCCACGCTCATCGCCGCCACCCTGGCTACGCTGCTTGATTGGCCGAGAAAGTCCGCGCCGTCAGGCGGGAAATAGTCAAAAATAAAGGGCCCCGGCATCCGCCGGAGCCCTTCGCGTTGGCGCGTTTTTCGAGCTACTGCCCGCCGTGCAGAGTTTCAGTGAAGCGCTTCACAATATCGTCCTTCTGTTCCATCAGGTGGGCATAGTCGATGGGAATGGCGCGCCGCAGGGCGTCATCCGGATCCGGGAGATTGAAATTTCCCGGCATGGGCACGCCGGAGCGCACCGGAATGGTGCCCGCGCTGGCGATGATCGTTTGGGCGTCGGCCGACAACAGATAATCCACAAACTTTTTAGCGGCTCCCGGGGCCTGGCTGTCTTTCATGATGGCGGCCGGGCTGGGCACAACCAGCATTTCCGGCGGATAGGCCAGGACAATGGGGGCGCCTTTGCTGATTTTGTCATTGGTGATGTAGTCCACGGCAAGGCAGGCCGCGATAAGGCCGGAGGCCGTTTCCGTCACCACCCGGCCGGAGTCTGTGCCGATTTTCGCGCCGTTGGCGGCCAGCCGATCAAAATATTCCCAGCCGAATTTGCTCACCAGCAGGGCCACGCTCATGTAAGAAGTGCCGGAAAGGGCGGGGTTGGCAATGCTGAAGGCGTTCTTGTATTCGGGCTTGGTCAGGTCGTCCCAGGAGGCCGGCGGGGTCTTGATGCGGTCGGCGTTATAGGCGATGCCCAGCGTGCCCAGCCGGATGGCCGTGAAGCTGCCGTCATAGTCGGTGAACGGATTCAGGACATTCTTGATTTCCGGTGAAAGATACGCTTCAAGGATGCCTTCTTTTTTCATGGCGTAAAAGTCGGGTACCTCGCTGGTCCAGACCACGTCGGCCAGGATTCTTCCGCTTGAGCGCTCGGAAGCCAGCTTGGACATAATCATGCCGGCCCCGGCGGACTGGTAGCTCAGGGAAATACCCGGATTGGCCCGGTCAAAGCCTTCCTTCAGCTTATCCATCAGCGACTCTTTCATGGAGGTGTAGATAAGCAGCCTTTCAGCGGCGAATGCCTGGCCGACGCTCAATAGAAGCAGGGCGCCCAGGGCCAGGGAAATAAGTTTAACACGCACGAGGGACTCCTTTATCGATACGCCCGCAGGAAGAGTCTGTGGCCCCGGCAGGCAGGGAAAAGTAATAACTATTATTATAGATAACCGTGTTGGCGTCAAGTTCGCGGCAGTGGAAGCGTGCAGCGACAGGTATCTTTAACAAGAGGTAGCCGGGACATAGTCAGACGTTAGGGGATATAGCGGGATAGGAACCCCGCACACGCCGCTGACCTTCATCATGTAGAATGAATATGAAGACGAGCACGGCCTCATGCGCTATCTTCAGGGGGATCGCCGCCAGCGTTACGCCAAGTTTATGCTGGATGCCGGAGCCGATCCCGATATGCCCAAGGCCGCCGGGCAAACCCCAGTTATGCTGGCCGAGAAATACCCGGAAGTAAAGCAAGTGCTGCGGAAAGCCCGGAACAATCCACGCCCGGCGGCGCCCACGAGCAGCCGGGGCGGCCAAAGGCGTTAGCGGATTGCAAACCGGAACTATGACGGAATATCTGGCCTTGCATCTTCTCCTTTCGTGAAGGAGTATTTGTCACTTGAAAACGTCCACATCCGCCGCGTCCGCCCATCCGCGTTCTACCATTTTGTCCAGCACAGCCCGCTGGCGCTCTTCCGCCTGGGCTGGTTGGTCGACAGGGTTCAGCGACGGGGTTGCGGGAATGGGGGCGAGCATGGCGGCCTCGCGTATGCTCAACTCCGCAAGCGGCTTGTTGCAATATTTTTGTGCCGCCGCCTGTATCCCGTAGGTGTTTTTGCCAAAATAGGCCGTAGCCAGCCAGGCGCTGAGAATTTCTTCGCGGCTCAAAAGGAGCTTTATGTTAGTTTGAAGAACCATGTCTTGCACATAGCCGTATCTCTCCCCACGGGCGCGAAGCATCCGTTTGGAAAGTGAAGTCACAAAGAAGCCGCTATCGTTAAAAAAATTTTTGTCGGTAAAATCCGGATCATGCGCTGTGATGAACGCATTGACTACATGCGGCGGGATATCGCGCAACGGCAGCGGAACCGATTGCGCGGCTGGCTCTTCTTCCCTCCCAATCAACAAACTCAGCCCATCAGGCGTCTTGAGGGTATTTACGGAGGGCAGGCTCCATGAGGCGTATAAGTATAAAGCCAGCATGCCGCAAAAGGAAATCCCGGCAAAGGAGGCCAGTACTTTAAAAATGCTCCGCGCAGCTCTCCGCGCTCCGTTTGCTCGCATGGCTTTTCCATCCTCAAGTATGCGGGGGAAGTTCAATGCCCTGTTGTTTCGCCCACGCGTACAGCTTCCGGTATTCGTGTGGGTATCGATATCCATATAGCACATTGATACCCACAGATGTACCCACAAAAAGAGTGGATGCAACTGCACTTGGTGACACTTTGGAGAACACAAAGAGATTAAAAAAGTAAAGAGTCTCAACGGTTTTTGCCCGTTGAGACTCTTCTTGATACCCAATATTGGCGTCCCCAAGGGGATTTGAACCCCTGTCGACGGCGTGAAAGGCCGTTGTCCTGGGCCAGCTAGACGATGGGGACGCATAACCGACGGATCGTTCAGATACATTTTTGAGCGCGGAGCGTCAAGAAAAAACACGCGGAAAAGCGTGATTATCGGCAATTTCTTCTTCGGGCGGCCCGTTAGCGGCAGGCTTCAAGCTCCTGCAGAAATTCCGGCGCCACCTCATAGCCGCTGGCCTGGGCGCGTTCGGCATAGCCCAAGGCCTTTTTGCCGTCGCCCTTCTCCAGCCAGGCCAGGGCCAGGTTGTTCAGGGCCGGGCCGAAGTTCGGCTCCAGGCGGATGGCCTCTTCACTCACGGCAATGCTGTCGTCGTAATTGCCCAGCATGATGTAGGCGGAAGCAAGGCTGGCCATGGCCTGGACAAAGCGCGGGTCCCACTTCAGGGCCTTTTTCAGCGCGGTCACAGCCTTTTCCGGCTCGCCCCGCTGCAGGCGCACAAAGCCGATATTGGCCCAGGGCGTGGGAAATTTCGCCCGGCACTGGGTCGCTTCCTCGTTGTAGCGCAGGCAGCCGTCCAGGTCGCCGCGCTGCAGGCAGATGCCGCCCAACTGCACATAGGCCTCGGCCAGGTGCGACGAAGAACGCAGGGCATCGAGAAAAGCCGCTTCGGCCGCCACGAAATCGCGCTTGGTGAGCATCGCCACGCCCAGATTATACTGGTGGATCGCACAATTGCCGCCGCGGCCGATTTCCGCGCGTAAATCGGCTATATACTCGTCAATATCGTCATAATGCGCTTTCATTCATGACCTTCCTTGCGCAGCAATTCATTGTACCAGATGGAGAATTCATACGCGCCCCGGCACTTCTCGTCCCCGTTGACCAGGCCGAGCGCGCATTCCAGCACACCCCGCGAATAGGCGTTGCCGGGATCCTGGGGACGGGTTTGCAAAAATTCGCGCACTAATTGCTGGGTGGTGCGTTTACTCTTATCCTTCCGCAATTCCGGAGGATTGTTCGGCTCCTGAAATGGGTCCCATTGCTCATAGCCCAGCCGGTCGATAAAGGCACGGCGGCGGGGCGCAAGCGCCTCGTAAATGGCTCGTTTGCGCGCGGCCGGGTCGTCGCTTGCCGAGTTGGGGGCCGGATTGAGCGGGAGGCCAGGGTGCTCAGGCGCGTTCATCTTGGTCGCCTTTTTGATTTATGCCCAGGTATTCCGTGTCGTAGTTCGCCAAAAGGGCAGTTGAAACAGGGACATAGACCGTATGTAGTTCGGAAAAACGGCTTTTGAGCAGCTTCGCGGCCTGGGCGCTCAACTCGGCCAGATAGGCGTTCACCTTGTCCATATCCAGGGCGGGGTAGCTCCCGCCCCGGTCAAAGCGCGAGCGCGGACAGGCGCGGCCGACTCCGTCGATGGCCAGCGGAATGCCGTAAGCCCGGCAGGTGAGCGGCCGCTGATCATAAAGAGCGCAGCGGTCATCCTCGGACAGCAGCGGGCAGCGCAGGCGTTCGGTCCCCGCCGCGCGCGCCAGTTCTTCCGGCGTGCGTCCTTCCGTGGATTCTTTGTGCAGACGGCGCTTCAGGACATAAACCGCGCGATCGGCCGTGTCCGCGCGTTCAAGGATATCCGAGCGCTCCTTGCCGAAATCGAAGCGCCGCGTAAAGGCCTGATGCAGATAAAGCGCCTCGATCAGGCTCAAGTCGAACAAGGCGTGGCAGCAGTCGCTGCAGCCGTCGCCGCAGGCCACAGCCTCCGCGTGCTGATCGCGCACGCCGGCGAACAACGAGTCCACCTGGGCGGCCAGGCGCTCGTATTCGGCGAAGACAGGCTCCAGCGGTATAAGCGGATCGTCGCGCATAGGATTCCTCAGGGATGAAGCAGGAGGACAAGAACAGAGCATGCCGCCGGCGTTTCTTCCGGCGGCATGCGGATTAATGCCGGCAATACGGTAGAAAACGTTTAGAAGTGGCTTCTAGTTTTCTTCAACGGTAAGGGCGCCGGATTCGCAGACTTCAACGCAAGATTCGCAGCCGAGGCATTCTTCCTCGTTCACCACGACGGCTTTATTGGCCTGCATTTCATAGACTTCAACGGGGCACACGTCCACGCATTCGCCGTCGCCAACACACTTATCCGTATCAACCGTAACAGTATAACCCATGACTACCTCCGAGGATTTTTTTGCTATCCTGTCTTTTTGGGTAAAACAGCGCGCCGATCATGCCGAGGCACTGGCGCGCACTTTTGAGATAGCCGCCGGGCGTCAGCGTGTCAAGCCCCGGACAAGGAAGAAATTTTTCGGACAAAAGCGGCTTTTTTCGTCGTGGCGCCGGTCGGGATCAGTGGCATCAGGGGTTCAAGCCCTGGCCCGGCCGCATCACCCGGCCGCTCAAGGTGGTCTCGTATCCGCCGATGGCCGCCACCCGCCCCGTGAAGGCCGGGCCGCGGATGATTTCCAGCATGGCTTGCACGCGCGCGTCGTTCAGGAACTCGTCCGGAATCAGCAGGTCATAGCGCTCGCGCGCCAGGGGCACGAAATCAAGCCCCAGGGCCTTGGCCGCGGCGTGGATGCCCAGGCCGCAATCGGCCGCGCCGGTGAGCACATTCACGGCCACGGCCATGTGCGTGCTTTCTTCCTTGGCGTAGCCGTCCACGCTCTCGGGTTTGAGGCCCGCCTTCTTCAGGTGCCAGTCCAGAAGAATGCGCGTGCCCGCCCCGCGCTGGCGGTTGATGAAGCGCACGCCGGCCCGGCTGAAATCGCCCACAGAGCGGATTCCCTTGGGGTTGCCCGGCGCGACGATAATCCCTTGGTGGCGGATGGCCAGGTTGATCAGGGTAAGTTTCAGACCCGGCGCGTATTTTTCCAGGAAGGGGAAATTGAAGTCTTCCGTATCCGGGTCAAACAGGTGCGAGCCGGCCATGTGGCAGGCGCGGTTGAGCAGCGCGGAGAAGCCGCCCATGCTGCCGGCGTGCGTCGAGACCAGGCCGAAGGCGGGCTCGTGCGCCATCATTTCATCCGCCCGCAGGTCCAGCAGATTGTCGTGGCTGCCCACGCAGACCAGCAGTTCGTCCAGAGTCTGCTCGGGCACGGTGAGGCGGGCGCTGACCACGGTGTTTTCCGCAATGCCCTCGCTGGCGGACGGGATGCGCAGTACCGCCTGCCCGCGCGACAGGGTGGTGATATTGCCCGCCCCGCGCGGCAGGGGCGTGCCCACCAGCCTGTCGCCCACCCGGCCGACGGCCAGGCGGACGAAGTCCTCAAAGCCCAGGCGGGAGGGCAGGGCGCGCGTCAGGGTGACGGGCGCCATGGTTTCGTGCGGCTTGGGCAGATGCGCCAGCCAGCGGATCACCGGGGCGATCAACTCCTCGAAGCAGACGGCCGCGCTGACCGGGTAGCCCGGCGCGCCGGCGGCCAGCTTGCCCCGGCACTCGGCCAGAATGGACGGCTTGCCGGGCATGGCCGCGATGCCGTGCACCAAAATCTTTCCTTCCCGCTCAAAGGTGGAGCGGGTGAAATCCTTGCTGCCGGCCGAGGAGCCGGCGCAGAAGATCACGATATGCGCGTCGCTTTCCAGGGCTTCGACCAAGGCCTGATGCAGGGCCTCGGGCCTGTCGGAAACCGGCGGCACGCGCTCGGCCAGGCAGCCGAGCTGCCGGGCCTGGGCGGCCAGCATTTGGGAATTTGACTCCACCACCTGCCCCGGGCCGGGATCGGGCCGTCTGGTGAAGTCCAGCACCTCGTCGCCGGTCGGAACAATACGCACGCGCACCCGCTCCCACACCGGCACTTCCCAAATGCCGCCGGTGAGCAACGCGCCCGCGTCATAGGGCATGCACAGGTGGTTGCGCGGGAAGAGCAGCTCGGTGGCCACAATGTCCTCGCCAATGCGCCGCACATGATGCCAGGGAAAGACCGGAGCCTCAATGCTCACCCGGCCCTCGCCGGCTTCGGCCACATGTTCGATCATGATCACGGCGTCAAAATCGCCCGGCATGGCGTTGCCGGTATTCACCGGCAGATAGTCTTTTTCCCGTTCCAGCAGGATCGGCTGGCCCTCACGCGCGCCAAAGGTCGCGGCCGCGCGTACGGCGATGCCGTCCATGGCCGCGCTGTGGAAAGTGGGGGAAGAGAGGCGCGCATGCACCGGCGCGGCCAGCACTCGACCGGAGCACTCTTGCGAGGGGACCAGTTCCGTGCCGATCAGCGCGCCGCGATCCAGCGCGCCGATCACCTCGGCCACGGCCTCGGGGATGGGCCGGGTCATCAGATAGATATTCCGCTTGGGAGAAGACATGCGGCCTCCGGACGAGCCATGAAGACGGGCGTTGCCTATCGGCTGACGCCCGCTCCGCTGAAAGTAGCCATTTTATTAAATATTTGCGCGGCGCTATGGCTCAGGTACAGGGCCAGGGCCGCTCCCGTGCCTTCGCCCAGGCGCAGGCCGAGATCCAGCAGCGGGCGCATGCCCATACGCTGCAACAGCTCTTTGTGGGCCTTTTCCGCCGAGGCATGGGCGAAAAGGCAATATCCGGCCGCCTTGGGTTCGATCCTGACCGCCGCGAGGCAGGCGGCGGTGGAGATGAAGCCGTCCACCATGACCAGCAGCCGCTGCCGCGCGGCGCCCAGGATCAACCCGGCCAGGCAGGCAATCTCATAGCCGCCCAAGGCCGCCAGGATGGAGAAGGCATCGCCCGAAGCCACCGCGCCGCTGTTCACGGCCAGCGCGGTCTTGATCACGGCGGTCTTATGCGCTACGCCGCCCTTGTCCAGACCGGCGCCCGGGCCGGTCATGGCTTCCGGTTCAAGCCCAAGATAGGCGCAGTACAGCGCGGTCGAGGGCGTGGTGTTGCCTATGCCCATTTCGCCGGTGCCCACGCTGCGGCAGCCGGCGGCGGCCGCTTCCTCCGCCAGGCGCGCCCCCAACAGCAGGGCCGCTTCGCATTGCCGCGCGCTCATGGCCGGGCCTTTGGCAATATTGGCGCTGCCCTGGGCGATTTTGCCCCGGATCAGCCGGGGGTGCGGCTCGAAATCCGGCCCCAGGCAAGCGGCGTCCACCACGAACTGCTCAATGCCCGCGGTTTCACATAAAACATTTATTCCAGCCCCGTTATTGAGAAAGTTATAGACCATCTGCCGGGTGACTTCCTGCGGGTAGGGGCTCACGCCCTCGGCCACCACACCATGGTCCGCCGCCACCGTGTAAATGCGGGCGGGGTAGGCCTCGATCGGCGTTTTGCCGCCCTGGATGCAGTATAGCTGGGCGGCCAGCTCCTCCAAACGGCCCAGGCTGCCCACAGGTTTGGTCAAATCGTCAAGATGCGCCTGGGCCGGCACAAGCAGGGACTTGTCAACCGGAGCGATATTCGAAACCAGAGAAGAAACGGAATCGGGGAAAGCCATCTTCATGCAAGAGTCCTTTTCGATGAATGTGAGCCCGCATAAGCGTAAATTATCAGGCATACGCCGGTGATAATTAACGGCAGGCATAGTAATTGGCCGGTGGTCAACCAGCCGAAGGCAACAAAACCCAGATGGGCGTCCGGTTCGCGAAAAAATTCCACAATAAAGCGAGCTATGCCGTAGCCGAGCGCGAACACGCCGCTAACCGCCCCGGCCGGCCGCTTGCGCGATGAGAAAATCCAGACCAGCGCGAACAACAGCAGCCCTTCAAGGCAGGCTTCGTACAATTGCGAGGGATGACGGGGCTGCGGGCCGCCGCCCGGAAAGATCATGCCCAGAGGCGAGTCGGTCGGCCGACCAAACAGCTCGCCGTTGATGAAATTGCCAATCCGGCCGAAAAAGAGACCCGGCGGCACCAGCGGGGCGGCCGTGTCCACCGTCTCCCAGAAGCCGCGCCTGGTCCGGCGGGCGACAAAGCACAAAGCGATCAGTACGCCGGCCAGCCCGCCGTGGAACGACATGCCGCCCGACCACAACTTGAAAATATCCAGCGGAGCCGCCAGATACGCATCCAAATCATAAAAAAGCACATAGCCAAGCCGCGCACCCACAATCACGCCAACAGCGCTGAACGTCAGCAGATCATCAACCTGCCGCGCGGTCCAGCCGCCGCCCTTCCTGCTCGCGCGCCAACGGCCCAAAATCCAGGCCGCCAGAAAACCCAGCACATACATCAGGCCGTACCAGCGCACCTTGAGCGGCCCCAGCGCCACAGCCACAGGATCAATATGAGGATAAGGAATCATCAGCGCTCCACATCCACTTATCATGCCCCACTGGCGGGTTGCTGTAAAGGCGTGCCTCCCGCGGCGGGGGGGGGGGGGGGGGGGGGGGGGCGCGGGCGCGGCGCGAGGCGGAGTAGAGAGGTGGGGAGGGTGGAAGCC
>JAVBVM010000101.1:0-6198 GCA_031554295.1 Desulfovibrionaceae bacterium
GAACAATCATGCCCGTGGCAATGGCGGCGAAAGTGACGCTGTAGAGTGTGGGCGAGAGTTTGAAATATTCCATAAGCACAAAAGGCGAGCCGCTGATGTAGGCGAAAAGCGAGGCCATAGCCAGGCCGAAGGACAGGGTCAGACCAAAACAGCGCCGGCTTCTGAAGACCTGCGCGTACGAACCGATGCAGCTTTTCAGGTTGAGCGGAATCCGGGTTTCGGCCGGCCGGCTTTCCGGAATCAGCCAAAACGTGGCCAGCAGGGCGGCCAGGCCGATCAGAGCCAGCACCCAGAATATCAGGCGCCAGCCGGCGTCCAGCAGAGCGGTGCCGATCAGCGGAGCCAGAATGGGGGCCAGGGACATGATCTGGATCAGCAGGGTAAATATTTTCACTGATTCCGCCGGGCCGTATAAATCCCTTACAATGGCCCGGGGCACGGTCTGTCCGGCGGAACCGCCAATGCCCTGCAAAAGCCTGGCAATCAGGAAAACCTGAATGGTCGGGGCCAGGGCGGTCAGCACCGAGGCAACGACAAACAGCGCCGTGCCGGCCAGAAGGGGTTTTCTGCGGCCCAAACTATCCGCCAACGGACCGAATACGACTTGGCCCAAGGCCAAGCCGATGAGAAACAGGGACAGGGACATCTGCATCAGTCCCGGGTCGCCTCCCAGATCCGCCTGAATGGCGGCAAAGCCGGGCAGGTACATGTCTGTGGAAAGGGCGCCGAAGGCGGTGAGGCCCGCCATGGTGATGATGGCGCCCAGCCGATTCCGTGGTGCTAGGCCGCTTCCCGTTGCGGCGCAAATGACGCTGCTCATACATTTTTCCTTGTATCTTTAATCCGAAGTTATCTCGAAAGCCCCCCCCGAAATCGTCGACGCGACGGTCGAATTTTTCGG
This sequence comes from Desulfovibrionaceae bacterium, assembly GCA_031554295.1. Taxonomy (GTDB): domain Bacteria; phylum Desulfobacterota; class Desulfovibrionia; order Desulfovibrionales; family Desulfovibrionaceae; genus JAVBVM01. Next base: position 902 of record JAVBVM010000101.1, read on the forward strand.
CGGACCGTGCAACCGTTCCGGGTATAGGCCGGTGATCATCCCCAAATAGAACGAAGCCAACGTGTCCGGAGAAAATTTCCGGGCGGGATCAGGGTAAATATCTGAATAATCACTAGTTCCAGGCGCCCCAGGTGGCTTTTATTCAAGGAAGTCCGTTGCCCGCGCAAGCCGGTCGGCGGCAAAACGGTGAAAAACGCAGTTGTGGACCCGCCCGCATGCGCTCCTTCAAACAAGAGCAAACGGCCGCGATCCGCTTTCGGTAAAATCAGCGTTTTCCGCGTGTAGGCAAGTTCGCCCCCGCTGGCCGGTTCGGTAAGAGGCTAAGAAACGAATCTTCCTTGCTTTTGAAATGGGCATGAATCGGAGGCTTCTTTTATCCCCACACCACCGACGTTCTGAGCCAGGGAAGTCCCTTTAAAGCCGCGGAACAGGGCGGTTTGCTGAAGATCCGTCAACATGACTTATTACCTGCCTGACGTTAGGTAGGCAGGTAATAAAAGGATCATAGACGGTCAAGCATCTTTTTTATAAAAGAAAGCCGGCGGCTTCAGTCCGCAATTTCCGGGCAAGCCGTTGATCGGGATGAAGAAAACAGCGGGTTATTTGACGCTGCTTGCGCCGGCTTTTTCCTGTGCCCGATAGGCGTTCAGGAATTTTATTATCGCGGACGAGTCCGCGTTTTCGTTCTCGTAGGACAAGAGGTATTGCCGTTGCGAATCAGGCTGGTAGGCGGTCGCTTTCACGTTGTCCAGAATAAGCAGGGTGAAGGGCTCCCCATTAATGACGGTGACAAGCCGCTTTTCATTATAACGCATCGTCAGCGCGCAGTGAAAGATACGCCCTGAAAGCGATCCGCCCATGCCGGATAGGCGCACCAGATAGTTTTCCTCAGGGGCGACGCTTTCCAGTCGCAACACCGAAGCTTCCACGCCGGTTTTGTCAGCATAGAAATACATGGCCGCATCCTTCACGGCCCGCAATCCGTCATTCGGCTGGCCAAGCGTGCCGTTTTGGTATTGGGCGTACATCATCGCCGCCACGACAACGCAGGCCAGAAGAAACAAAATGGCATAGCGCCGCAGGGGGAAGGGGGCCTTTTGGCCGGCCGGCTTTGTTTCAACGCGCGGGGTCGGTCTTTCCCCATCTCGACCAGGGGTTTCCTGAAAAAGCGCGCGGTAGCGGCCAATGCCTTCCAACACCAGATCAATGGCTACCTCAAGTTCGAGGCCGTAAACGTCCAGCCAGTGCCGGTTGGTCAGGTGGTATTCCAGTTCCTCGCTGGGCATGACGTTTTCTATGCGTACCGGGATGACCAGGCATTTATGGGCGGAGGCCAAGGTCAGCTCGCGCGAAACCTCTTGCGAATCATTGGAGGATCCGGAAAAAATCAGCAGCATGGCCGGCGTTTGTTTGACAGCCGCAGCAATGGCGCTGGGCCAGGTGGTGCCCACCGGAATATCACGCGGGGCATACCAGCAACGCACCTTGCTGCTCTCAAGCCGGTTCACGAGCGCGTCCGCGAACAGTTTATCCTTTGTGGAGTAGCTGACGAAAATATCGTATCCCATGCCTGCCTCAAGTGGCTTACTTCAGCCTCGCCGGGCGATCGTGCTCAATGGTTTCATATAAATCCTCAAACAGTTCCGCCCCGACAATGCCGTATTCGCCGGGACCATACTGCATGAGCCAGTCGCCGGGACGGCCGCGCAGAATGGCCCCTTCAGGCAGGGATACGGAGAAAGGTTCATGGGCCTGAAGTCCCCATGCCTCGTTCGAAAGGGCCACATATTCGCCGTCAGCGCTTTTTCCCTGGATCAGGGGCGCATAGTTTTTTTGAAAATGTTTCGGGCGGACAGGCCAGATCTCTCCTGTCGCGCCGGTAATTAGGGCGTCGCCCGTCTCATAGGGCACCGGGCCTTCCCGTGTTTCCGCCAGGCCAGGTTTTTGGGCGAAGCGCACCAAAACCACAACGGCTTTTTTTCGTACCTTCAGGCTGCCCGGGGCGGAAGCCAGATCTTTTCCGGTAAGGTCCGGGACCGACCCCTCAGACATTGCGGAGGCGTAGAGTTTGGGGAAAACAGCGGCCTTGACGATATACAAATCGGTCGGATCGCCCTCCGGCCAGACCAGCAGATCGCCGGGGTCGCCCTTGACATAATTATTCGGATCCCAACGGGTAAACAGTTTGAGGTTGCGTATCAGCGGCAGAGCCATGATTCGGCCGCCGCCTTTGGCCTGGCAGGGCCTGGCAACGGTTTCAAGCAGAATCCGCTCTCCCCGATCCCGATCCAACACTGTGGGAGGGTAGTCAAAGCGCATTTCGAGCGGACCATCAAGCGGGCTGTAAAATTCCTCGAACTTCCGGCGGGCAATGGGGTAAACTTCGCCATGGACACCGATCATCAGGCAGGTGTCGGCATCGGCGGCCAGGGAAATATCCCCTTCCAACATGCGGATATGAAGCAGGGAACGCTGGGGAAAGGCTTCCGCGCAGGGCACGTAGGACATGCGCAGCGGCAGTTTTTCAAAAATTTCCGGCAAGGCGGCGCCCGCGGGAAGAACCGGCGGCAAGTCCCCGTTGCTCGCATGGCAGTCGAGAATGTCGTGGGCCGCCAGATATTCCTCAAGACGATGCTGGAAAAATGCGGATGGAAACAGATTGGGATGCCGTTGGGCAAGCTTGTGCGCGCTGATATGCCCGCCGGCCTTTTCCGCGTGCCCACCGCCGGAACCAAGCCCGTCGGCCGAGAGCCAGACGGCGACATCCGAAGCCTTGGCCTCGCGCGTGACCGTGCGGACGGAGTACTTAATGCCGTCCGCCACCCCGGAATAGACGACAGCCAAGTCCACGGCGTCCACTTGGATAACCAGGTCGCTGACCAAACCCAGAATATTCGGATCGCACGGCGGAACACCGACCAAAGCGAAACGCCCGGCTTCATGAAAGCGGAGACCGTTCAGGGCGGCGGAGGCCAGGGACAGATCCTCCAGGGAAAGGTTGCAGTTGCGCAGAATCCGCAAAATCCGCTCATTGACCGCCACAGTATCGCGCAGGTCACGGTCGAGCGGATGGCGCACTTCGGTCAGCCCGTTCGTGTCGGTGAACAGGCCATAAAACAGGGCGGTGGCAACGGCCGTATCCGGGGAAAATTCCATTTCACGCAGCAGCGACCAGACCAGGGTCGAACAACTGCCAAGATAGGGACGAACATCGTGCAGGTCCGGAAGAGGGCCTTCCTGAATGTGGTGGTCTATGACAGCCGCTTCCCGGGCTGTCATGGGCGAGACATTGCCCGCGCCGTGCTGGCAATCCACCGTCAGCAACAGGCCGGGCCAGTTTTCCGGGGCGGACCGATGCTCAAGCGGGATATGCAGAAGTTCCAGCATTTTCACCAGATTCGGCTTGCTCACGGCATTACGTCCGCCGTAAAAGAGCGTAACCCCTTTCCCCATGGATTTGAAATAGGTGTAAAGCCCGAAACCGGCCGCGATGGCGTCGGCGTCCGGGTTGTCGTGGCACTGGATTGCGATATGATTGAATGTCGTCAATTGTCGCAGATTCATAAACGCTGTCGCTGCTAACGTTCCAATAAGGCACCGGCCGGCGCTTGCGCCGGCCGGAAGCTGCCACCTGAGGATTTTCTTCATGGCATGAATAGCCGGTATTGTACAGCGGGTGTTTTTGCCTCTGTGGCTTACAAAGACAAAAATAATTGATTCGATAACGGTTATTATATAAAATTTTTATAATTATCTTGCTTTATTGTGTGGACGTGCGGCCATAATGGCCTGTCCAGGAGAATCTTCATGAATCGTCGGAATATCCTTAAATTGTTCGCCGCCGGCATGGTCTTCAGCGGCGTCGTTTCTTTTCAGGGACTTGCGCAGACTCTTCCCTTGCCGGCTCTGCCCATACCGAGAAAGCTGATGCCCGATCAGGGCGGACGCATCCGCTTAAAGATCCAGGTCGGCGAGAGCCTGTGGCGGGGAGGCGGCACGCCCACCTGGGGAATAAACGGCCCGCTCTTAGGGCCGACATTATCCCTGCAACGCGGGCAAAGCGTGATCATCGACGTGGAAAACGCCTTGTCGGAGGATACCGCTCTCCATTGGCACGGTCTGGAAATTCCCGGCGTTTCCGACGGCGGGCCTCAGGCGATCATTGCTCCCGGTGCGGTCTGGTCGCCGGAAATAGCCGTTAATCAGCCGTCCGCCACCTGTTGGTACCACCCGCACCCGCACGCCAGGACCGGTCGGCATGTGGCCATGGGCTTAGGCGGACTTCTGCTGATCGAGGACGACCTGAGCCAGGAACTGCCTTTGCCCAAACGCTGGGGGGTCGATGATATTCCTCTGATCCTTCAGGATAAACGTCTGGATGGCGGAGGACGCATTGACTATGTCATGGATGAGGTAAACGCCGCCGTGGGTTGGTTTGGCGATTTAATGCTGGCCAACGGCAGCCCGTACCCGCGCCATGTCGCCCCGCGCGGCTGGTTGCGTCTGCGCATCCTGAACGCTTGCAATGCTCGCTCATTGCGCCTTGCTGCCGAAGATGGACGGCCGCTCCATGTGGTTGCCAGCGACGGAGGTTTTTTGCCCAAACCTGTCGATCTTATGGACCTGACTATTTTTCCGGCGGAACGCTTCGAGGTGCTGATCGATTGCAGCGACGGCAGGGATTTTGACCTGATTTCCCTGCCCGTGCGGCAGATGGGCATGGCCCTGCCGCCGTTCGACAAGCCGCTGCCCGTACTGCGCATCCAGCCCACGGCCGAGAAGGGGGGCGGAAGCTTGCCGAGCCGGCTGGCTGATTTGTCCGCGCCATTTGTTCCGGAAACGGTCGTTACGCGTACCCTGCGCCTTTCTATGGATCGGCGTCTGGATATGCGCGGCATGCGGGAATTGATGCGCCGTTACGGAAATCAGGCCATATCCGGCATGCCCATGGCGCATATGGGTATGGATACGTCGGAAGACCACGTCCAGGGGCAACAAAGCCAGGGCGGCCATAACGGCATGCACGGCGACATGGGGCAGGGCGGCATGATGAGACACGGGGGCATGACTGACCCCGGGCAGGAACAGCCGTTTGACCTCTGGCATGCCAACTTCATCAATAACCAGGCATTCATTATGAACAACCCGTCTTTTGACGCCAAACAAGGACAATGCGAGCGCTGGATCATCTCCGGTCGGGGCGACATGATGATGCACCCCTTCCATATTCACGGCACGCAGTTTCGCATTCTTTCGGAAAACGGCGCGCCGCCCATGCCGCACCGGGCCGGGCTCAA
>JAVBVM010000137.1:0-9752 GCA_031554295.1 Desulfovibrionaceae bacterium
ACAAAACACCCAAATACATTTTTGTGGTCAAACTGGGGTGGGGTGGGGGGCGGGGTAAAAAACCCTTTTATTAAACTGGTTATTTTTCCCCGCCCCCGGCTCTTTCTCCCCTAAATATCCAACTCTTGCACAGTCAGCGCGTTTCTCTCGATGAATTCGCGGCGGGCTTCCACGCGGTCGCCCATGAGTTCCTCGAAGGCTTCGCTGGCTTCGGCCGCGTCTTCGATTTCAACGCGGAGCAGGACGCGGTTTTCCGGGTTCATGGTGGTTACCCAGAGCTGATCCGGGTTCATTTCGCCCAGGCCCTTGTAACGCTGAATATTGATGCCGCGCCGGGCTTCCTCGAGCACGGCGGCCAGCAGGGCGAAGATGTCATCCGGTTGGGCGGCGTCGCTCTTGCGGTCCAGGGTGAAGCCCAGGGAGCCGTGGGTGGAGCGAAGGGCATGGATGATGTCGTACGCCTGGCGGTAGGCGCGGCTGTTGAAGAATTCCATGCCGATGCGGGTGCGGTGGCCGTTTTCGTCCTCGAACACGGCGAATTCGCGCGTGGTGTCTTCCAGTTCCTCACGGTCGGCGCGGAAGGAATACCTGAAGCCGCGCATGTAGGCGGCCAGCGTGCCGTCATGGTTGGTGAAGTGGTCCGGCTCGATGCGGCCCTCGTGCATGAGCAAAGGCACGAAGAGGGCGGGCGGAATGCCCATCATCTCCACGTCGGCCACGCGCTTGGAGACGGTTTCAATGCTGCGCATCAGGGCCACGATGTCGGGGCCGGAAATGGCGGCGCCGTTCGCGGCCTTGACGGTAACATCCGAACTGACCCGGTCGAGCAGGAAGCTGTTCAGGTCGGCGTCGTCCTTGATGAAGCGCTCGAACTTGCTGTTATGGGCGCGGTAGAGCGGCGGCTGGGCGATATAGAGGTGCCCGCGCTCGATCAGCTCCTGGTACTGGCGGAAGAAGAAGGTCAGGAGCAGGGTGCGGATGTGCGCGCCGTCCACGTCGGCGTCGGTCATGATCACGATTGTGTGGTAGCGCAGGCGGGAATAGTCGGTGTCTTCCTCGCCGATGCCCGCGCCCATGGCGGTGATCAGGGCCTTCACCTCCTTGTTGGCCAGCATCTTGTCAAAGCGGGTGCGCTCGATGTTCAGGATTTTGCCGCGCAGGGGCAGAATGGCCTGGGTGTTCGGGTTGCGCCCTTGCTTGGCCGAGCCGCCGGCCGAATCGCCTTCCACGATGAACAGTTCGCTCTCGGCCGGGTCCTTGCTCTGGCAGTCGGCCAGCTTGCCGGGCAGGGCGTTGTCGGACAAAGCGCCCTTGCGGCGCACCAGATCTTTGGCGCGGCGGGCGGCGTCGCGGGCCCGGGCGGCGTCCACGGCCTTGTCGATGATCAGGCGGGCGTCCTTGGGATTTTCCGCGAACCAGGTGTTCAGGCGATCATAGACGATGGCGGCGACAATGCCGGCCATGTCGCTGTTGCCGAGCTTGGTCTTGGTCTGGCCCTCGAATTGCGGGTTGGGCAGCTTGACGCTCAGGACGGCGGTCAGGCCCTCGCGCACGTCGTCGCCGGAAAGCTGCGTGCCCTTGAATTTTTTGGCCAGATCCGCCTGACTCTTGATATATCCGTTGATGGCCCGGGTCAGGGCGGTGCGGAAGCCGACCAGGTGGGTGCCGCCTTCCTTGGTCCGGATATTGTTGGCGAAGGTCAGCATGTTTTCTTTATAGCTGGCGTTGTATTGCATGGCGAAATCGACAACCGTGTTGTCCGCCGAGCCCTCAACGTCGATAATCGAATGGATGCCGTTTTCGCCGGAATTCAAATCGCGCACGAACTGGCGGATGCCGCCGTCAAAGTGGAACGTATGCGTTTCGGCGCTACGTTCGTCCGTGAATTCGATGGTCAGGCCCTTGTTCAAATACGCCAGTTCCTCGAAGCGCTTGCGCAGAATCTCGTAGCTGAATTCCAGAACCTCGAAGATCTCCTCGTCCGGCTTGAAGCGCACCGTGGTGCCGGTGCTGTCGGACAGGCCGATGTTCTGCAACTCTTCCTGGGGCACGCCGCGGGCGTATTTCTGGCGATAGCGGAAGCCGTCGCGCCGGACGGTGACCTCCAGCCACTCGGACAGGGCGTTCACGCAGGACACGCCCACCCCGTGCAGGCCGCCGGAGACTTTGTAGCTGTCATTGTTGAACTTGCCGCCGGCGTGCAGCTTGGTCATGACCAGTTCCACCGTGGGCCTGCCTTCCTTGGGGTGGATGCCCACGGGAATGCCCCGGCCGTCGTCCTTCACGGTGACGCTGTTGTCCAGGTGCAGGGTGATGGAAATGTTCGAACAATAGCCGGCCATGGCCTCGTCAATGGAGTTGTCCACCACTTCATAAACCAGGTGGTGCAAGCCACGGGCGTCGGTCGAGCCGATGTACATGGCCGGCCGCACGCGTACGGCGGCCAGCCCTTCCAGAACGGTGATACTGTTTTCCGTGTAATCTGACGCCCCGCTGGGCGCCGGCGTATTCGGCAGATTCGACATTATTCGGCCTCTTCTTCGCCGTAATAGGTGGTATCCATAATTTTCATGGGCATGACGATCACCAGATAATCCGGGTCGCCCTCGCCTTTGATGCAGCAGATGCCTTCCTGGCTGGTCATGGTGTAGGTCAATTCCGGCGATTCGAAATGCCCCATCACGTCCAGCAGGTTTTTCGTGGAAAAGGCGATTCTCGGAATATCGCCGGTATACCGCGCCTCCAGCCCTTCATCGGCCGTGCCCACGTCCTGGCCCTGGGAGGACAGGGTCACTTCCTCGGGGTTCAGGGTGAAATAGACCCAGCGCTGGTTTTCCGTATTGAAGATAGACAGGCGGTCCAGGGCTTCCAGCGCTTCCTTGCGGTCCAGGATGAGCACCGAGTTGGCGTCGCCCTCCAGCCGCGTCAGGAAGGCCGTGTAATCCGGATAGCTGTAATAAGCCAGCGGCAGGCTCATGGATTCTTTTTTATCGGCCGTGCGCAGGTACAGGCGCTTGTCGCCCAGATTCAGTTCTATTTCATCCGTGCCCAGCCACTTCTTCACTTCAGCCAGGTACTTTTTCTGGATGAGAATGCCTTCGGAGGGCAAACGGCCATGCAGATCGTCATTGACGAAGCGGACCTGCGCGAACTGGTGCCCGTTCAGGCCGCAGGCGTCGATTTTCCCTTCGCCCAGGGGCTTCATGTAAAAGCAGGCTATGGCCCCGCTCTGGTCATCATCGCTGATGCAATAGGCGGTGCGGTCGATCAGGTCCTGCAAAAAGTCGGCGGTCCAGACCACGGCCTTGGACTCGGGAAATTCCGCGAACTTCTGGAACCATTCCGGTTCGCTCACCGGCAGGGTATAGCGGCGCTTGCCCTGCTCGACTTTCAAGCTTTGCAGGCCGGCCTTGGCTTCCAGGCGCAGGGTGATTTCGCCGTTGGGCAGCTTGCGCAGCAGGTCGACAAAGGCGCGGCCCTGCACCCCCGCCAGGCCGGCGGTTTCCACCGTGGCCGCGTATGATCCGCAGAATTCAATGTTGGAATCAGTGGCGAACACCTGAAGCTTCCCGTTTTCCGCGTTCAGCCAGATGGAACGCAAATAGGCCGCGCCGGTGCGGGGCGGAATGATGCCGGCCGCTTTTTGCAAGCCTTCGATCACGGCTTCTTTATTGATTCTTACCAGCATTGAATTTCTCCGTAAGAGTTATAGGTCATGAAACTTTGTCACTAACTATTATATGTTTTTAATTTTATTTAATTAAATACATCTCCATTTTCCGAAAACAAGTGACGGGAAGCTTCATTTTTCCGGAAGCGGAGCACTGTTTGAATCATGAAGGCACAAATGTTTCAATTCGGTGAATTTTTCCTGAATATCTTTGTTATGTTCGCGTAATTGCGACATTTTTTTCACTGAATAGATGGCGGTCGTGTGATCTTTCCCGCCAAAGGCCGATCCCAGGGCCGGGTAGGAAGCGCCTGTCAACTCCCGGCAGAGCAGCATGGCGAACTGGCGGGCCAGCACAATGCCGTATTTCCGGGAAACGCCGGTCAAATCGGCCGGCGTCAGGCCAAAGTTCCGGGCGGTCAGGGCGATGATGCGCTCGGGCGTCACGTCATCCGTATTGCCGCCGTCGGTATGCTTTAAAATCTGGTCCAGCTCTCTGTCGGTGATATCACGGTTCACCAGCGAACAGTAGGCCGCCGTTTTCAGGATGATTCCCTCCAGGGAGCGCAGATGCTTGAAGCGCTGGGCCAGCAACAGGGTCTGATCTTTATTCAGCCGGATATTCAGGACGCGGCACTGAAAACTGGTGAACCGGCAGCGGATGTCCAGGTCCGGTTCGCGCAGTTCGACGCACAGGCCGGATTCCAGGCGGGAGCGCAAGGTGGGGTGGATGGAGGGATATTCGGAAAGCCGGCCCAGGCAGGCCACCACCAGTTGCTTGTCCGCCTCTTTGGCGGAATCGCAGAGGAAAGCCAGGTCTTTCTGCACGTCAATGGAGGAGCTGATGCGTTGGATATCGTCGATCAGCACCATATCGTACGTGTCGAACAGCGAACGCAGGTTTTTGCCCCGTAACGCGGCTTGTCCGCCGGTCAGTTCGTCCGTGCGGGCGAAGAAGATTGAAGGATAGCTGCCGGTGCGGCGCGCTTCGTTTTCCATGGCGCGCAACAGGTGGGTTTTGCCGCTGCCGTTGCCGCCGGTCACCACGAAAGGGTTATACAGGCGGCTGTTCGCCTTTTCCGCCACCTGTCGGGCCGAGATCAGGGGAAACTGATTCTTGCGGTTGGTGAAGAAGGTGTCGAAGGTGAATTTGCCGCTGAAGCCGCTCTGGCCGCGCGCCGGCGGATCCTGCGAGAATACGGGCGGCGGCGAGGCCGGCGGCGGGGATATTTGAAACCGCTCGGCCGCCACGGAATACTGAATGGAGTAGCGGGGAAACAGCTCGCCGCAGGCGTTTTCGAAAATGGATTTGCCCGTCCGTTCGAACCAGCGGGCGAACAGCGGGTGCGGGAAGGTGACCAGCAGGCGCTTTTGCTCGTCGTTCAGCGCCAAGGCCAGCGGGTCAAACCACTGGGCAAGACCTGTTTCTTCGACATGTCCGCTTAAATAGCGACGTAAGGACTGACGCACTGGACTACCCGGCTTTACTGATATTGCCTCAAAAAAGCCCCTTTCAGCGCCCGAATGAACGCCTCACGGGAACGGCGCTTGCGCCGCCGGACCCGCCGTTGCGAAAAAAACGGCAAGCCCGGAAAATCTGATGATGAAGGCGGGCCGTTCGCACGGGGGGCCGCGAACGCTCAAGGGCGCGGAACGCTTTTCCGGCGCACAAATATGTGCCTTAAATCGCCCTACTTCTATCAGATAAACCGGACGGGAACAATAGCCCTGAAATTCGCCAAGGGAGCGGTTATGAGGCGGAATGAACAGCTTTGGAGCCCTTTGCCCGGGGGCGGGGAAAAAACTTTTTGGAAAAGGGTTTTTTCCCCGCCTCCCTTTTTTTCCGAAAACTTTTCCCGGGGCATTTATGGAAAAACCCGGAGCGGGCGCGACCGACCGAACCATTGACGGCGATTTGCCGAAAATTGGCGTTCAAGTAGCGCATTTCGCCTTCGGAACAAGGAAAAGAGGGCGACCCCCCTGGATGAAAAACCGCTTTTGTCTGGCTGGACAAAGGCGGCGCATGCGGCTATCGTTTTTTCGGAAAAATTTGGAAAGATAATAAATTATTTATATTTCAAAATGTTAATATAGATTTATGCAGAAAATATGAGGTTTTCGTGTCCGCCCACCGTCGAAGAAGACTATCGAAAAAAAAGAAAATACCCCTGTTGGCCTGGCTTGTCTGCATAGCAATCTGCGCGGTTGCCGTGTTCGCTTTTTATTCGGCTAATCCCGGCGGATCCGCCAAGCCGGATGATCGGACGACGTCGCCGCCGGCCTCCCTATCGGCTGAAGCCGGCGGGGAGGAAGAAATAATTCCGCATGAAGCGAAGGCTGATGAGGCGCAAGTTCAGGAAGACGGCGGCGAGGCCGAACTGAGCGCCCTGCCCGAACCGGTCTGCGGAGTGATCGAGCCTGGTGACACCGCCGCCAACCTTTTGAAGGAATGGCTGAAGCCGGCGGAAATCCACGCCCTGGCCGCGGCCTGCAAGCCCGTGCACCCGCTGGAGCGCCTGAAGGTCGGGCAACCCTACGTGATCGAGCCGGCGGAAAACGGCCAGGGTCTGAGCCGCTTTGAATATGAGATTGACAACGCGCGCAAGCTGGTCGTCTCGCCCTGCGAAGACGGCTATGCGCCGGAACTGCAAACCATTGTCTATGACGTGGAATTCGCCCGGCTGGAGGGCGAGATCAAATCAAGCCTCTTCCAGACCGTCAACGACCTGGGGGAAAACGCCAACCTGGCCGTCGCCCTGGCCGACATTTTCGCCTGGGAAATCGACTTTATCCGGGATCTGCGCGTGGGCGACTCCTTCACCCTGCTGGTGGAAAAACGCTACCGGGATGGCGAATTCAAAGGCTATGGCCCGATTTTGGCCGCCACCTTCGTGAACCAGGGGCAGGCCCGCGCCGCCTATCTGTTTGTGGATTCCGCGGGCAGCCACCACTATTTCGCCGAGGACGGCGGCAGCATGCGCCGTTCGTTCCTGAAAGCGCCGCTCTCCTTTACCCGGATCAGCTCGGGCTTCAGCTATAACCGCAAGCACCCGATCTTCAACGACGTGCGCAAGCACGAAGGCATCGACTACGCGGCCCCCACCGGCACGCCGGTGAAAAGCGTGGGCAGCGGCACGGTACAGTTCGCCGGCGTGCAGGGCGGCTACGGAAACCTGATCATCGTGCGCCACGCCAACGGCTATGAAACTTATTACGCCCACCTTTCCAAATACGGCCAGGGCATCAGAAAAGGGGCCAAGGTGCGCCAGGGGGAAGTGATCGGCTACGTGGGCATGACCGGCTGGGCCACCGGCCCGCACCTGGACTTCCGCATCAAGAAGGACGGCGCCTTCGTCAACCCGGGCAAGATGATCAACCCGCGCACCGATCCGGTGGACAAGGCCCTGCGGCCTCTGTACGACCGCCGCGTGGCCGTGCTGAACGACATGCTCAAGAATGCCGGGGCCGATTTGCTGGCCCTGGCCGAACTCGAGCCGCTGCCGGCGCTGTGATGGCCTGAATCCGAAGCGACAAACCGGGACGGGACCCCGGCGTTCAGCGCCGCTTTCTCTCCCGCGCCTCTCGCAGCAGCCGGAGATACAAGTCGGCGGTTCTGTCCGCCAGGGTTTCGATGCCGAACTCCCGGCGAAACACCTCCGGATCCGCCGGCGGCAGGGCGAGGGTCGCGTTCAGGGCGGACAGGAAGGATTCGTCCTCCGCCATGCGATGCACGCGGGGGTAGTATTGCCGCAGCTCTTCCGACGGGGCGATGCGACGGCTGAGGATGGGCAGGCCGCAGGCCGCCGCTTCCAGCAGCACTCCGCCAAAGCCTTCGATCCGCGGCTCGGACGGGAAGCAGAACGCGTCAAAGCAAGGATAGAGCCGTTCCGGCTCCGCGCATTCCCCCAGAAACATGACGCTTGGCCCGGCCGTTCCGGCGGAATTGACGGCCTCGGCTTCCGCCCTGAAGCGTCGCACCCGCTCTTCCGGCCCGTCGCCGGCGATGGCGAAGACAAGGTTCGCGCCGTCGGCGCCAAGGGAACGGATGCCGTTAAATAAAAACGACAGCCCCTTGCCTTTGACCAGTCGGCCGACAAAACCCACGACGGTTTTTTCCGAAGGAATGCCGAACTCCCGGCGCAGGCCCTCCCGGTCGCGCCGCGCGGCGAAACGGGAAAGCTCCACTCCGCCGCGCAAGGCGCAGGCCAAATCCGGCGGCAGCCCGGTCCGGTCCAGGAAGTATTCCCGGCATTCCTCCGAAACGCAGACCACCTGCTGGGAAAAATGACGGTGCACCCAGGTTTCTTTTTTTCTCTGCCGCCGCCGCCGGGTTTCCGTTCCCGCGTACCAATGCAGACCACGGGTGTGCACCTGGCCGACGCGCACCGGCGTGCGCGCCAGGGCTCCGGCCAGAATGCCGGCGATATTTCCGCCCAGGGAATGCCCGTTCACAATGTCCGCTTTGTGGCGGCGCAGGCACAGGGCCATGCGGCCGATGTCGACCGGGTTCCATTTGCCGCGCAGGGGGATATGGTGCAGGGCAATGCCGGCCCTTGCGAATTCCTCAGCCAGCATGCCCCGCCCGCTGTATGTGATGACGTGCATCTCAAAGCGGTCAACCAGGCGCGGCAGCAAGGAAAGCAGGCGCATTTGCACGCCGCCCCGATCCAGGTTGTTGGTGACTTGGAAGACGACCGGCTTCATGTTCGCCTTTCAACGGCGCTTCGCCGCAGGAAAAGGCAGCCGCCGGCCATGATCCCCAGGAAGGAAAAGGCCAGGGCCAGCCACCAGGTGCGGAACAGCGAGTGGGCAAACATGCCCATGGCGGCATAGCCGGCCAAGGCGCTCCAGCAGGCGGCCGCGACCTTCCAGACCAGGCGGTTGGCGGAACCCTCCGCCCGGCCGCGAGAACCGGCGGCCGGACGGTTTTTCCGCAACGTCCGCCAGCCCCAGTACAGGGTCAGGCCAAGGAACAGGCAGAACAGGGCAAAACCGATGACGCCCGTTTCGCACAAGAGCTGAAGATAAATATTGTGCGGGTGGTTCACCTCGGTCTGGTGCAACCGCAGGGTCACGCCCAGGCTCTGGTACATTTCCTTGTAAGTGCCCATGCCGCTGCCCAGGATGGGGTTTTCCAAAAACATACGCCAGCCCAGGGGCCACAGCTCTTTAAAGCGGCCGTCGAGCAGGGCGGTTCCAAGGCTCACGCGCTCAAAGCCAAAGGCGATCATGAGGAACGCGCCAATCAGCAGCGGCACGACCCAACGCCAGGAAACGCCCTTGTGGAGGGCGTAAAAAGCGGTCAAAGCCACCGCCAGGCAAATGTAGCCGCTGCGCGTCTGGGCGAAGATGAACGTATAGAAGGCGGGCAGCCAGAGTATGGCGCAGATGAAAGCGCGCTTCGCCATCGGCCAGGCCCGGGGCATGACGAAGGGCAGGGAGAGGCTGGCGGCCAGCGTCATGGCGAGGAGGTTGCCCACCCGATAGTCGCTGAAGGCGCCGGTGAGACGGCCGCTGATGATCGGGGTGCCCCGGATCGGGTCAATGCCGGTGATGGATTGCCACACTCCGTCCACCCCCTGGTAAAAGGCCAGGATGGCCAGCACCCAGGGGAAAAAGCCCAGGAGGCGCGGCCTTCTTCCAATCTCCAGGCCGGCAAGAAAGAGCAGAAAGCCGATATGCACGGCTTGGCGCAGCGTGTTCAAGCTGACCCACGGTTTTATGGAAGCAAAGCAGTTCAGCAGGAAATAGGCCAGCATGGCCGCGTAGAGCCAGCGCCAGGGAAAGGCGCGGATGGCGGCGCGCCGAGGGCACAGAGCGTACCCGATCAGAAGAAAGCCGAGCGCGCTGAGGCCGGCTGCCTGTTCCACGGCCCGGCTCAGGGGCATGAGCAGAAGCAGAATGAAATAGGCGAGGCAGATGCCGGTTTGGGCAGCCTCATACAAAGATTCGCGGCGTTCGGGGGAGAACTTGTGCAGGGGCGTCATTGGATATAAGGTTACCGGAAAGTTTATTTACTGGCCGTTTACGCTATACCGGGGGGAAAGGCAATGCGCCGTTCGCCCGCGAACGGCGCGGCGCG
>JAVBVM010000056.1:0-8499 GCA_031554295.1 Desulfovibrionaceae bacterium
AACAATATCCCGGCCGTTTACCCGCTGCCGGTGGGCGCCATCCTGATGGTCAAGGACGGCCAGGAAATCCACGCCGGCGACATTCTCGCCCGTAAGCCGCGCGAATCCTCGAAGACCAAGGACATCGTCGGCGGTCTGCCGCGCGTGGCCGAACTCTTTGAAGTGCGCAAGCCCAAGGATATGGCCGTGGTTTCCGAAATCGACGGCATTGTCTCCTACGCCGGCGAAACCAAGGGCAAACGCAAGCTGGTGGTCACCCCCGAAGCGGGCGAAGCCAAGGAATACCTGGTGTCCAAGGGCAAGCACATCGTGGTCTCGGACGGCGACTTTGTCGAGGCCGGCGAGCTCTTGACCGAAGGCCATCCGGAACTGCACGATATCCTGCGCACCAAGGGCGAAAAAGTCCTGGCCCGCTACCTGGTGGATGAAATCCAGGAAGTGTACCGCTTCCAGGGCGTGGGTATTGACGACAAGCACATTGAGGTGATTGTGCGCCAGATGATGCGCAAGCTCACCGTGCTCGATCCGGGCGGCACCAGCTTCCTGGTGGGCGAGCAGGTGGACAAGGGCGAATTCCGCGAGGAAAACGCCCGGGCCATCGTCGAAGGCCGCGCCCCGGCCACGGCCGAACCCCTGGTGCTGGGCATCACCCAGGCGTCGCTGACCACTTCGTCCTTCATCTCGGCCGCGTCCTTCCAGGAAACGACCAAGGTATTGACCGAGGCGGCCCTGCGCGGCAAGTACGACCACCTGCGCGGCCTGAAGGAAAACGTCATTGTCGGCCGTCTGATCCCGGCCGGCACCGGCTACCGCGAATACGTCCACTCGGAGATCCTGGTGCCCGATCAGAAGGAGCGCGCGGACAAGTTCCTGAAAGACCTGGAAGAAAATCCATTGCTCGTGGACTTCTGAAAACTGAAACCGGCCGGGGCCTCCGGCGCCGGCCGGTCATGACATTCGGGCCGCATTCGCTTTGGCGAATGCGGCCTGTTTTTCATCAGAGCAACCCCACCTTAAGATTGTCGCTCATCACGTTTCCCTTTTTCCCAACATGCGCCGCCCCCTCCCCTATGGCAAAAAATCCATGCGACTCAAGGAGAAACGGCCCAGGGCGTGGAGCATGAATTTTAACAATATGCAAAATAATCTGATATTCCTTTAGATTTTTCTATGTCTTTTTTTATCTTGCCGTTATATTGTCACAAAAAAAATTGCACCCGCGTGGCGTTTTTTGTGTCCCCGGCTTTTTGCCGGCCGGGGATATTGGTAACGTTAAACCCGAGGCCATTTCTCGCCGTATGAACACAAGCCAAGCATCATTCTCTTCGAAAAAAAACCCTCCGCTCTCCGGCGCCAAGCCGATCATCCTGGCTGTGGATGACGATGCTGTCATCTTGAACACGGTCATCTTCATCCTGAAAGCGGACTACAGCGTCCGTCCGTTCACCTCCGGCGAGGCCGCGCTGCAATATCTGGCCGACCATTCCGCGGATTTGATTCTGCTCGACCATCAAATGCCCGGCATCAACGGGCTTGAAGTGCTCCGCCAGTTGCGCACTTTAAAACCCGCCAGCCATATTCCGACCATATTCCTGACTGGCGCCCTGAGCGACGAAAGCGAAGTGCTCGCCCTGGAAATGGGCGCGGTGGATTACATCCAGAAACCGGTCAAGCCGCTGGCCCTTTTGCGCCGGGTCCGCCTGCAGATGGAACTGCAAAACCACCGCAAGCACCTCAGGGCGCTGGTGGAGGAAAAGACGAAAAACCTGAACGCCGCCTACAACAAACTGAAAGCGCGCGAGGACATCACACTGAACCTGCTGGCCCGGGCCGCCGACATGCGCGATCATGCCACCGGCGACCACATTGAACGCACCACCAGCTTTGTGCGCGTCATCGTCGAGGATCTTCTGGGCAACCCGCATGCCGGCTATATTCTCAGCCGGGCCGAAGCGGAAGACATCATCCGTTCGGCCAAGCTGCATGACCTGGGGAAAATCGCCACGCCGGACAGCATTCTGCTCAAGCCCGGGCAGCTCAGTCCGGCCGAATTCAGCGTCATCAGGCAACACCCGGTCTGGGGCGAACGACTTTTGAGCGACTGCATCCGGCAGCAGGACGACGCCTTCCTGAACGTGGCCCGGGATATCGCCCATGCCCACCATGAGCGCTGGGACGGCGCCGGCTACCCCAGCGGACTGCGCGGGACGGAAATTCCCCTGGCCGCCCGGATAGTGGCCATCGCGGACGTCTACGACGCCCTCGTTTCCGTCCGGCCTTACAAGGCGGCCTGTTCCCACGCTGAAGCGGTGGATATTATCCGCTCCAACGCCGGAAGCCAGTTCGATCCCCGCCTTGTCGGCATTTTTCTGCGCCACGCGGGAGAAGTCGAGCGGATGGGCCTGAGCGCCGCCAGGAGCAACTGATGTCCGTGGAACGCCTCTTCCATCTGCGACGCGACGGCATTTCCGTATCCAAGGAAGTGCTGTGCGGCATCACCACCTTTCTGACCATGTCCTACATTCTGTTCGTCAACCCCAGCATGGCGGCGGAAGGCGGCATGCCCGCGGCCGGGGTATTCGCGGCCACGGCGCTCACGGCCGCCATTTGCTCGCTGATCATGGGCCTGGTCGCCAATGTGCCGTTCGGCGTGGCCCCGGGCATGGGGCTGAACACCTTGATCATCTACTCCATCTGCCTGGGCATGGGGTTTCACTGGAAAGAGGGCCTGGCGCTGGCCTTTATCGCGGGCATACTGCACATGATCATCATGGCCAGCCCGCTACGCAAATCGCTGGTCAACGCCATTCCCGGACATCTGAAAATGGCCTCCGCCGCCGGCCTGGGCCTGTTCATCGCCTATCTGGGCGTGAAAAACGCCGGTTTTCTCATGTTCACCACCCCGCCCGGCCAGTACGAAATATTGGGGAGCGGCACCGTGATCAGCAACTCGTTGCTCATGCCGGGCATTGCCCAGACCATGACGGCGCAGCAGGGCCTGGCCATTGCCGGCCTGCTGATCATGATCAGTCTGCTGGCCCTGGGCGCGAAAACGAATGAAAGCTACGCCGCGTTGCCGGTCGGCGTCATCGCCATCACCTTCATCGGCATTCCGCTGAATATTACCGAGCTGAGCGGGGTGGAGCTGATCAACCTGGCCCCGCTGAAAGAAATAAAAGAGGTTTTTTTGGCCTTCTTCGGCAACCCCGGCCTGCTCTCCCTGCTGGAAAACCCGACCAGGGCCCTGGCGGCCCTGCTGGCCTGCCTGATGCTGTTGCTGACCAATATTGTGGACTCCATCAGCACGGTTATCGGTATCGGCCAGGTACCGTGGGCGCGGGTGTTTGAGCCGGAGGACATGGCGCGGTTCCAGAAAAAAGGCGCCAGCACCAAGCTGGACAAAGCCCTGTTCTGCAACTCCCTGGGCTCCGGGGTATCCTCCCTGTTCGGCTCCACGCCCTGCACCATTTACATTGAATCGATCACCGGCATCCTTTCGGGCGGGCGCAGCGGCCTGACCGCCTGCGTGACCGGCCTCATGTTCCTGCTCTGCCTGCCCCTGGCCAACCTTTTCAGCATTGTGCCCAGCGTGGCCAGCGCCCCGGCCCTGATCATCGCGGGCAGCTTCATGCTGCCCCTGGTGCTGCGCATTGACTGGAAGAAATTCGAAGAAAGCTGCCCGGCCTTCATGACCCTGCTCTTCCTGCCCATTTCCGGCAGCATCATCGGGGGCATCATTGCCGGGGTCATGACCCATATCGCCGTGCAGTTCTTCATGGGGAAGTGGCGTTCGGTCCACCCGCTGCTGTACGGCATTTCCGTGCTGTTTGTCCTGATTCTCCTGGGCGGAGGGCCCAATATCTAACCGGGGTTTTCCCCGGCCGGTCACGCGGGACGGAAGAGAGACGGCATCATGAAGACCACCATGTCAGTCCGCATTTTTGTGGCCACCCTGCTGCCGCTGGCGCTGATCTTTGCCCTGGTGATCTTCACTGTCAACCAGATCCTTTATTCCAAATCCACTTCGCTCGGCAAAGAGCGGATCGAACAAATTTCCCGCCAGGCTTCCGAGCAGATCAGCCATAATCTTGACACCATGGCGACCTCGCTGTACTTCGCCGGCTCCTGCCTGTCCAACCTGAACTACCAGACGCCGGGGGCCGTGCAGATCGCCAATGGCCTGATGCGGACCCTCCTGACTTCAAACCCGAGCTTTTACCGGGCCTGGATCGTCTTTGAGCCGGGCGTTCTCCCGGGCGGGGCCGGGCGCTGTTCCACCCTGACGCGCGACGGCGCGGAAGTGCGGGAAATTTCCGGCCTGATCCCGGAAACGCTGGATCATTTCGGCGATCCCGCGCGCCTTGGCGAAACGCCGCTTGCCGGCAAAACCTTTGTCAACGCCTCTGGAAAATACGGCCCGGGAAATGCCGGATCGGGAGGCTATGCGCAAAGCCAGGGCGACGGCTCCATACTCACCGGGGCCATGCTGTACCCGCTCACCGCAGGCGGAAAGAGCATCGGGCACATTGGCCTGGATATCCCGTACAAGGATCTGATCGAGCCGGCCGCGCTCCGCTTTGACGGGCAGCAAAAGCTGCTGCTGCTCTCCCCCGCGGGCACCATTTTGTATTCCACCAAAAACGGCGAGGCTGGCTATTCCTTTCTGTCATACTGCCGTGAAAACCGCGAACTGTTTACGAGCGCCCTGCGAAACGGCACGAGGCTCTCGCTGGAAGGGCCCTCCCCCTTCCAGGCGACGAATTCCCTGATCGGCCTCTACCCCATTCCCCTGGACGCCATGGCCCAGCCCATCTATTTCTACCTGGAAACGCCGATGGCCGTTCTGAACGCCCAGGCCCATTCCTCATACCAAACCATCCTGTCCACCTCCCTGCTCGGGCTGGCGCTGCTGATCTTCAGCATGATTTTCGCCACCCGGCACGTTGTCCGCCCAATCAAACGGCTGACCATGAGTTACGATAAGGCCGCCAACGGCGATTTGAGCCTGGACTTTGACGGCGACGCGCCGGACGCGGCAGACAAGCCGGACGCCATGAACATTGTGGAACTGGACAGCCTACAGGCATCCCTGCGAAAATTGCTGGGCCAAATCACCCAGGCGCATGCGGCCAACCTGAACGCCGCCCAGGCGGATGTGGAAAAGGAAAAGCTGCTGGCGGCCGCGCAGGCCAAAGATCGCTTTTTCGCCAATATGTCTCATGAAATCCGCACGCCCATGAACGCCATCCTGGGCATTTCGGAAATCCTGCTGCATGGAGGGCCGCTGACGGAAGAGCAGGAAAAATATATCCGCGACATTAAAGTGGCCTCCGACTCGCTGGTGACCATCATCAATGATATCCTGGATCTCTCCAAGCTGGAGTCCGGCAAAATGCCGCTGGTGCCCGCCAATTTCAGCCTGCTGGCCCTGATGGACAACGTCACCGCCCTGGCCGGGCATCTGGCCTCGGAAAAAGGTCTGGCTTTCCACTATGAGCTGGAAGGGGAAATCCCGCCCTGCCTGTACGGGGATGACGTGCGGCTCAGGCAGGTTCTGCTGAACATCCTGAGCAACGCCGTCAAATACACCGCCAGAGGATCCGTCTCCCTGCGCCTGCGCCCCGAAGGGGAAACGCTGCGCTTTATTATTGCCGATACCGGCGTGGGCATTAAAGAGGAAAGCCTGCCCTTCCTGTTTCAGCCCTTCAGCCAGGTGGATTCCGTCGAGAACCGCCAGATCCAGGGCACGGGCCTGGGTTTATCCATCTGTAAAAACCTGCTGGACCTGATGGGCGGCAGCATCAGCGTGGAAAGCCGCTATGGCGAGGGAAGCGTTTTCAGCATCGTCATCCCCGGCACTCCCGGCAATATGGCGGATCTGCCGCGGGGCGCCGCTGAAAAAGAGGTACGCTACAAGGAATCCGCCCGCGTGCTGCTGGTGGATGACAACGAAATTAACCTGCGCGTCGGCGCGGGCCTGTTGAAGACGCTCTACGGCCTTACCGCGGACCTTGCCCTTTCCGGACAAGAGGCGGTGGCCAGGGCCAAGGAAAACGCCTACGACCTGATCTTCATGGACCACATGATGCCGGGGATGGACGGCGTGGAGGCCACGCGGCGGATCCGCGCCATGGGCGGCAAGCGCCGCTCTGTCCCGATTATCGCCATCAGCGCGAACACGGCCGTCGGCACTAAAAAAACGTTGTTCAACCACGGCATGAATGACTTCCTGGTCAAGCCGGTGCGCAAGGCTGACCTGGGAAAAATTCTCTTCCGCTGGCTGCCGGCGGAAAAAAGAATCCCGGCCGGCAAGCGGATGAAGGATTTCAGCCGGCAGCCGGCCGCGAAATACTCGGACATCCTTACGCGGCTGATGAACATGGGCATTCTGGACGTTCAGACCGGGCTGGATGTTGTGGCCGGGCAACAGGACGCCTACGAGAACTCGCTACGGCTGCTGCGCGCGCAGATTGACCGGGTGATTCCCCTGCTGAACGAGCGCCTTGAGCGGGAAGAAATGAAGGATTTCATCATTTACGCCCATGGGATGAAAAGTTCGCTGGCCAGCGTCGGCGCGCTTGCCTTGTCCCGCACGGCGCGCGATCTGGAAAAGGCGGCGATTGCGAAAGATATCCGGCACTGCCGGAGCATGCTCCCGGGTTTCATCCAGGAACTCCGCGCGCTGGACAATCGACTGGACGCGCTGTTCGCCGAGACCGTGCCGCCGGCCGTCTGGAAAGCGGGCGGCTCTGCGGCCGATACGGCCGCCCTGGCAGATGCCGTGCGAAAAATCCACTCCGCTCTGGGCCAGTATGATTATGAAGCGATCAGCGCTTTGCTGGAAAGCCTCCTGGCGCTGGACTGCGACGCCGAAGCCGCCGCCGTGACAGCCCGGCTCAAAGCCCATATCGAGATGTTTGAATACGACGCCGCGGCCAAGCTGCTGGCGGTCACTTTCCCCGACTGCCACTCCGCCGCCGCCCCCGGTTCCCAAAACCCGGCGAATGCCGCGCCTAAGGTCTGCTGACGCCACCACCCTAACGAGCCTCGGGCCACTGATGGGCTAACGCCCTGAATTCCCGGGTGCGCGGGAATCCAGGACGCTAGTATCGCGTCGGCTTTGCCGGCGATTCGCGGCGTTAACGGGCCCCGCCGTAAAAGCCGCTTGAAGTTGAAATTCTGGACCCGCTCGGCCTTGTGGCAAGTCACGCCCACCGTTGGGTTTGGGAGGAGCCCCGCTCAACGTTGATTTCCGTTTCGGCCGCGTGTTCCGCCGACTGCGAGGCGTTTCGGGCAATCTCGCCCATGACCGCGTGCACCTGGCCAGGCGATTCGACCAGGGAATCCGTCATCTCCCGCTGTTTGTCGGCCTGCTCGCGTGAAGCGGCCGCCATTTCCCAGGGGAAAAAGTGAAAAGGAGGGGCCTCCGCCCCTCCTTTTCACTCACAGCGCCAAACTACTCAATAATCCCGCAGGCCACGCGGGCTCCGCCGCCGCCCAGCGGCGCGGGCTGGTCAGCATAGTTATCGCCGCCGGCGTGGATCATCAACGAACGATTGGCGAAATCCCGCGCCTTCACGCCGCTCACATAAACGGGCTGCGTGGCGCTGCCGTTGGCGGCGACCGTCAGCGCCGGCAGGTCGCCCAAATGGCCTCCCTTGCCAGGCCCCATGTGCTTGCCGGTATTGAACGGGTCATAATGGCCACCGGCCGCGCCGGCGGGAACGGGCTTGCCGTCGGCCATGGACGCGTCGCAATTCGGGTTGACATGCACATGGAAGCCGTGCTGGCCGGGAAGCAGGCCAGTGAGATCCGGACGGATTTCAAGCCCTTTCGGGGTATCCATGAGCGTGACCGTGCCGATGGCCTTACCCGGTCCGGTGGGTGTGGCCAGATACATTTTGGCCACAAGCGACTTTCCGCCGCCAACGGCCGGGGCCGGCGAATTGGATGACGAGCATCCGGCCACGGCAATAAGTAACGCCGCGCAAAATAGAAAAAGAGGCAGGCATAGGCTGTGTTTGCGCATATCCATTCTCCTGGGGTTGGGGGGGGGTGGAAAGGGTATCCCTTGATGTGCCGAAACACAAAAGGCGCCGATATTCCTAACAAACAACAAGACCGAAAAAAATATTTATATTCCTATATCTCGTATACCCCCCTCTACGGAAATTCGCAATTATTCCTGACAAAAAATAATATGCACCCAGGAAGAGCTCCCAACTTCGTCTTCACATGTACGGTCGTAAAAGACATCCGACTAGATATTGACGGGGCGCCTGGCACTTGGTAAGACCACTATACCAGCCTACCTTCACGACCACATTTTCAGTTTTCCGCCGACGCCTCCAGGGGGGAATTATGTCCGAAGCATTGCCGTTTAAGGAACTTGAGCGCACGGTTCTGTATGATGAGGTTTCCCGCCACATTAAACAGGCCATTGTCGACGGCCGCTACCAGCCGGGAGACAAGCTGCCGTCCGAGCGCGATCTGGCCGAA
>JAVBVM010000115.1:0-8930 GCA_031554295.1 Desulfovibrionaceae bacterium
TGACGATGCCGTATTCGCGCTCCAGCAGCATGGCCACGGGCGCCAGGCAGTTGGTCGTGCACGAGGCGTTGGAAATGATATGGTGCTTGGCCGGGTCATAATCCTTTTCATTCACGCCCATGACGATGGTCAGGTCCTGCCCCTTGGCCGGCGCGGTGATGATCACCTTCTTGGCGCCGCCCTGCATGTGGGCGGAGGCGTCCTTGGCGTTGCTGAAAATACCGGTGGATTCGATAATCACCTGCGCGCCCACTTCGGCCCAGGGAATCTTGGACGGGTCGCGTTCCGCGAAGTTCTTCACTTTCCAGTCGCCGGCGCGGATCACGTCGCCTTCGGCCTTCACATCCATATGCGCGTGGCCATAGTTGGTATCATACTGAAGCAGGTGGAAATTGGTTTTGACGTCGAACAGGTCGTTCACGCCCACCACTTCGATTTCATTGCGATAGTTTTCGTAAATGGCCTTGAACACCTGGCGGCCGATGCGGCCGAAGCCGTTAATGCCCACTTTTACGCGCTGCATAGCTCTATCCTCTCACTTGGTTAAAATATATCAGCATGCCGATACCGGCGCTCCAGACAGCAGGTTGCTTTATTACTTACCGTACACGCAACCCAGGCAATCGGCAAGCCGATTCATGGCCAGCCGGCAGGGGGAATGGGCGGGAAAGGCAAGCCTGCCGGCCAATGGGGAGAATGGGGGAGAATGAAAAAACCACCGCCGGGGACGCGGCTTTTATCCCTTTTCCGCTTTAAGCGCGGCGGCTTTCAGCTGGCCGCAGGCGGCCTTGATGTCCTGCCCCTTGCTTTTGCGCAGCACGGCGGTGACGCGCTTGGACCAGAGGAGTTGTTCGAAGGCCAGCACCGCCTCGGGCGTGGGCGGCTGGTACGGCATGCCGTCGGCCGGGTTGTAGACGATCAGGTTGAGCTTGGCCTTGATGCGCGAAAGCAGGCGCACCAGGGCGCGGGCATGCTCGACGGAATCGTTCACCCCGCCCAGGAGCAGGTATTCAAAGGTCATGCGCTCGCGCGTTTTGAGGGGGTAGGCGCTGAGGGCGGCGATCAGGTCGTCGAGTTGCCAGCGGGCGGCCTTGGGCATGATTTGAGCGCGCAGTTCCTGGGTGGGGGCGTGCAGGGAGACGGCCAGATAAGCCAGTCCGCTTTCGCCCAACTCGGCCAGGCCCTTTTCCAGGCCGCAGGTGGAGACGGTGATGCGGCGGGGGGTGAAATTGAGGCCGTGGGCGTTGTTCAGGGTACGCAGGGAACGGAGCATGACGGCCAGGTTCAGCAGCGGCTCGCCCATGCCCATGAAAACGAGATTGCGCAGGATCGGGCGGTCCGGCCGGGTGTCGCCCAAAAAGTCGCGCGCCACCAGCACCTGGCCGAGAATTTCTGCGTGGGTCATGTTGCGTTCAAAGCCCATGCCGCCGGTGCTGCAAAAGGTGCAGCCCATGGCGCAGCCCACCTGGCAGGAAAGGCACTGGGTGGTGCGCACGGCGCCGTCGCGGCTGGTGCTGGGAATGAGCACGGTCTCGACCAAAGCGCCGTCGGCCAGGCGCAGCAGCAGCTTGACCGTGCCGTCCCGGCTGGTCTGGGAGTCGGCCAGTTCCGGCCAGTCAATGGTGGCGGCGGCAATCAGGCGCTCGCGCGCGGTCAGGGACAGGTCGGTCATGGAGGCGAAATCGCGCGCCCCTTTCTGCCAGAGCCATTTCCAGACCTGTCGGGCGCGGAAGGGCGGCTCGCCAAGGCTGACGAGAAACTCCACGAGCTCTTCAAAGGTATAATCGAGAATATTCGGCATAAACAAACACCCGCCCGGTATTGTAAGCATATTGGCGGAAAAGTAAACAGCCGGGGGGCGTCCAGGTCGGTCCGGCGCATGTCGCGCTTTGCCCGGATCGCAAAAATGATTCGCGCTGAACCCGCTAAAAAGGCGGATTTTGTCCTCCGGCAAGGAAAGGACCGCTTCGCGCGGGGAGCGCGCTCAGACGGCGCGTGACCGGAGCAAAACGGTTTCCTTGACGACGTTCGGAAGGCGAAGCCGCCTTTTTAGAGCCAGGTGCGGAGCATCTGGAGAAGCTGCTTCGGTTCAATGGGTTTGGTCAGATAATCGCTCATGCCCGAGGCGAAGCCCTTGTCCTTGGATTCCTTCATGGCGTTGGCGGTCACGGCGATGATCGGGATGTTCTGCGTTTTTTTCAGGGATCGGATGATGCGGGTGGCTTCCAGGCCGTCCATGATCGGCATCTGCATGTCCATGAAAATCAGGTCGAAATCCTGTTTTTTCACGGCTTCCACCGCTTTTTCTCCGTTGTCCGCCATGGTCACACTGGCGCCGGTGGGGGCCAGCAGCTCCTGCATGATCATCTGGTTGATGTCGTTATCCTCGGCCACCAGGATGCGCTTGCCGCCCAGGCGGAGCTGCTCGAAGGCGATGCCCAGGGGCTGTTCCTGCTCCTGGGCCAGGGCGCCGGCCGCGTTGATCTCAAGCTGCATGGAGAAACTGAAGGTGCTGCCTTTACCCGGCTCGCTGGTCACGGTAAACGCGCCGCCCATCAGGTGGACGATCTTGTCGCTGATGGCCAGGCCCAGGCCGGTGCCGCCGAACTGGCGGGTGATGGAGGCGTCCGCCTGGGTAAATGGCTTGAACAGGGTGGCGAGCACCTGCCTGGAAATGCCTATGCCCGAGTCCGTGACGCTGACGTGCATGGTCGCGCTGGCCGCCGTGCTCTGGCCCGCTTCCTGCCAGCAGCGGACAAGAACGCTGCCCTCGCGCGTGAACTTCATGGCGTTGCTGACCAGGTTGTTCACCACCTGGCCGATGCGCAACGGGTCGCCGAAAAAGAATTCCTGGCTGCCCGGCTGGTACTCCAGACGCAGGGCAATGCCTTTGGTCCTGGCGTTTTCCTGGTGCAGGGTGAGCATGTCGTTCAGCAGGGTGCGCAGGTTCATTTCAGTGCGCTCGATTTCCAGCATGCCGGCGTCAACCTTGGAGAAGTCGAGAATATCGTTAATCAGGCCCAGCAGCGACTTGGCCGCGAGCTGGATTTTTTCGATGTATTCCACTTGCTTGTCGGGCAGGCCGCCATCGCGCAGGGAAAGGTGCGCCATGCCCAGGATGGCGTTCAGGGGCGTGCGTATTTCATGGCTCATGTTGGCCAGGAACTGGCCTTTCATCTTGTTGGCTTCCTGCGTTTCCTTGAGCATGGCTTGCAGCACGGTGACCACCCGCTTCAGGGCATTGTGCAGCACGCCCAGTTCGTCCGTGCGGTTGGCGGCGCCGAGCTGCGTTTCCAGATCGCCCTCGGAAACGCGCTTGGCATAGCGGATCAGCGAGAGCAGCGAGGAAAGGATGCCGTTGGCGAAACGGATGACGATAAAGCAAATGAGGCTTAAGGAAATGATGCTGATGCCCAGCACCATGAAGCCCACCCGGTAGGCGGAGGCGAACACCTGCTCCTTAATGCCGCTGCTGACCACCACCCAGTTGCTGCCGCTCATCAGGCGGGCATAGCCGACATACGCGTTGCCGAGCATGGAGTATTCGATCGTGCCGCCCTGTTCGCCCACTTTGGCGAGATACTGGTAAAGATCCGGAAAACGCGTCTCCTCATTGCCCATCAGGGCGATGTCCTTATGGGCGACAAAAACGCCGTCGGGCGAGATAATGGCGGTAAAGATAGTCTGCTCGCCGTGCGTGGTTTTCGGGTCATAATCGACGATTTTGGGCAGGTCGTTCAGCATCACCAGGGCGCCCGCCACCCCTTCGGCCGTGTCCACCGGGCCGGCGGCCGCCACCGTGAGCCGGTTGGTGACCCGACCCACCGAGGCTTCCCCGAAATTGAACATGCCGTCCAGGGCGCGCTTGACATAGGGCCTGTCAATATAGGAATTGCCCACATGGCCCGGGTTGCTGGAGGCGATGCACACGCCGTTTTTGTCCACGATCAGGATGTCGCGGTAATATTCGTTGCCCTGGGTGATGATTTCCAGCCAGTCGATCGTTCTGGTGCGCGCGGGCGGCGTGTCGCGCTCCGCGGAAAACAGGGCCGTGACGTGCGGGTCGCTGACCATGTTCTGCATGCTGGTGGAGACGGACTTGAACAGCAGGCTGATATTGCTCGCCGTGTAGACGGTTTTCGCCTCGGAAATAAGCAGCGTGGCGTCTTCAACGGCCTTGCGGGCGGACGTGTAGGTATACCACGTCAGCAGCAGGGTCAGGGCAAGCATGCCAGCGAGAAAGGGTAAAATCAGCTTTACGCGAAGGCTTTGCATCCGGCGTCCTCGGCGAAGCCTTACTTTTTCAGGCCGCTCCAGAAGCGCAGGGCCCCTGGATGCACATCAAGATTTTTCGGCAGGGCGGTTTCCGGAGAAAACGCCCCAAAGTCGGCCACAACTTTGGTGATTGCCGTTTTTCCCCCCCACAGGGCCTGGCAGATTTCAAAAACCAGATCCTCGGGAAAATCTTTGCGCACCACCAGGGTGGTGTAGTCGCCCAGGGTTCTCACCGGTTCGGTCACGCTTTTGTAAACGCCCGACGGAATGATGTAGGTGCCGGTTTTGAATTTCTCGCTCAGCAGATCCAGCACCCGCTGGTCCACGGGCAATACCTTGACCCCGGTATGTTTTTCCATGGTCAGGATCAGCGGCACTTCGGTGCCCGCGGTAGAGGCGAAGCAGTCCAGGTCGCCGGCCACGAAGTTGTCGGCTGTTTCCGCGTAGTTGTTGAAATTCACGGTCCAGCCCTGGGCCTTGAGTTTGTCGTAATTCGTATTGTAGCCGTGCTTGAGCAGCAGCGTCAGGATGAATTCCGAAGCGGTTCCCGGCCTCAGGGTGGCGAAGCGCAGGGGAATTTTCTGGCTCAACAGGGTCGCCACGTCAGTAATGCCGTGTTTCTCGGCGAAGTCTTCGCGGATGAGAAAATACAGCACCTGCGGGTAGACGTTGGCCATGACCACCGTGTTCTCCAGCTGGATAGAGGCGTATTCCGGCTCGCCCGAGCCGGCCGCGCCCATAAAGCAGGTCAGGGTGAAGCCCAGATCTCCGAGTTTTTTATTGAGCGCGTCGATATTCGACACGCCGCCGCCAATGCGGCTTGAGGTGGGCAGCACCCTCCGGGTGAGAACCTGGCTGATGGGCTCGCCCAGCATGAACCACTGGCCGCCGTTCGGACCGGTGAGCAGGCGCAGGTGCGAGGGCCAGGCGCTTTTATCCGGCGAGCCGGCCGGGGCGTTCTGCGCGGCAAAGGCCGAAAGCGGGCTGAGCGCCGCGAGGGCGGCGAGCAGAGCGGCGATAAGCAGGGGGCGTATTTTCATTGGAACGTCCTTGCGTAAACAGTCAATTAGCGGGATTAACGCTTCAAATAGCCGCTTGGCGGCCGGCAAAGCCAGCCTATGACTCTTTGGCGGTAAGGATTTGCGGACAAACCCCCGCGCGCGCTTCAAGCGTGAAATGCTCTACTGCGCGCGGGGCATCGATTGACGCAATTCCCGCAAAACCCGCCCCAAACACTCCGGAAACGCCGGGCAAGATCGGAAAAGCGGTGGATCCGGGGGTGCATGTAGCGATGAATGTACTATGTTCAATGCGTAGTTACAACATGCAATCCGAGCGGCCGCCGGCGTTTTTTTCGAGGCCCGTTATTCCGGGTCAAAGCCGATGGCGGACACGGCCTTGCGCACCGCCTCGATGTTCACGGGATTTTTTTCCGTCCAGGTGGCCTTTTTTTCCGCCAGGCTGACATCCACGCTTTCAACGCCGGGAACAGCCGCAATGGCCTCCTTCACGGATTTGCGGCAGTGCTCGCACGACATGCCGTTAACGGTGATGCTGGGCATATATCCTCCTTTGCGGGTTGCGGAATGCAACCGTAAGCATTACCTTTAATAGCTAATAATACGGCGGAACGGCTATTGGCAAGCCCGTGTCCGACCGGGGCGGAAAGGGCGGCCGCGCCCGACGCGGGCGGACTTTGCTTGCCGTGAGCGCCAATTTCAAGGGAAATGGCTCTAAGGACGGAGGAAAAAATGGGCACAAACACCCAGCCTGACAGCGCATCGCAACAAGCGCGTTTCGCCGTGCGCGGCATGACCTGCGCGGTATGCGCCGGCCGCATCGAGCGCGTGGTCGGCCAGATGCCGGGCGTGGCGGAAATTTCCGTGAATCTGCCGACGGAATTCGCCTCTGTGCGTTTCAATCCCGAAGAAACCAGCCTTGAGAAAATTGCCGGGAAAGTCCGCGATCTGGGCTTTACTCCCGTCTTGCACGCCCCGTCGGCCAGCGGACCGAAAGAGCATACGGCGCGTTTCGCCGTGCGCGGCATGACCTGCGCGGTATGCGCCGGCCGCATCGAGCGCGTGGTCGGCCAGATGCCGGGCGTGGCGGAAATTTCCGTGAATCTGCCGGCGGAATTCGCCTCTGTGCGCTTCAATCCCGAAGAAACCAGCCTTGAGGAAATTGCCGGGAAAGTCCGCGATCTGGGCTTTACCCCGGTGCTGCCCGACACCCCGCCGGGCGCTCCGGAAAGCGGTGGAACGTCTGAAGCGGGAGCCGCCAGCGCCCCGGACGGCGGCCGTATGTGGGCCGAACAGCGCGCCGCCGCCGTGGAGGCCCTTCGTCGGGCCAAGCGCGGCCTGATCGGCATGTTTGTCTTCACCATCCCCCTGCTGGTCATTTCCATGGGTCACATGGGCGGCCTGCCGCTGCCCGGCCCGATCAATCCCTACCGGTCGCCGCTGGGCTTCTGCCTGATCCAGCTCGCGCTGACCGTGCCCGTGATGTTTCTGGGCCGGGCCTTTTACCGCATCGGCTTCAGGAGTCTGCTCGCCGGCGCGCCGAATATGGACAGCCTGGTGGCGCTCGGCACGGGCGCGGCCTTCGCCTACAGCCTCTGGAGCACGCTGGAGGTGGCCCTTGATCCGGCCGGGGCCTGGCGGGTGATGGACGTTTACTACGAATCGGCCGCCGTGCTGCTCTGCCTGGTCTCCCTGGGCAAATATTTCGAGCTGCGCGCCCGCTCGCGCACCACCGACGCTATCAAAGGTCTGCTGGATCTGGCCCCGCAAACCGCCCTGCGCCTGGAAAACGGCAAGCCGGTCGAAGTGCCCCTGGCCGCGCTGGGCGTGGGCGATCAGGCCCTGGTGCGGCCGGGCGCCAAGGTTCCGGTTGACGGCACGGTGCTGGAAGGCGGCTCCGGCGTTGATGAATCCATGCTTACCGGCGAAAGCCTGCCCGTGCGGAAAGAGCCCGGATCGCCGGTCACCGGCGGCACCATGAACGGTTCGGGCGCCCTGGTGCTGCGCGTGGACCGTGTGGGCGCGGACACCACTCTGGCCCGGATCATCCGCCTGGTGGAAGAGGCCCAGTCCGCCAAAGCGCCCATTGCCCGCCTGGCCGACCGGGTGAGCCTGTATTTCGTGCCCGGCGTGATTCTCATCGCCCTGCTGGCCGGCCTGGCCTGGTATTTTTTCAGCGCCGAAGGCTTTTCCTTCAGCCTGCGCGTTGCCGTCAGCGTTCTGGTGATCGCCTGCCCGTGCGCCATGGGTCTGGCCACTCCCACCTCGGTCATGGTGGCCACCGGGCGCGGCGCCCAGCTGGGCGTGCTGTTCAAAAACGGGGCCGCGCTCGAGCGGGTCGGGCGCATCACGGCCATGGTTTTCGATAAAACCGGCACCCTCACCCAAGGCAAGCCTGAGGTGACGGATATGATCCTCCTGCCCGGCGCCGGCGCGCACCTTTCTTCGCTCGGGGCCTCCGCGCCCCTGGATGACGAATCCGCAAAAAACACGGCGCTACGCATCACCGCCGCGCTCGAGGCGCGTTCCGAGCACCCGCTGGCCTCCTCCATCGTCGCCGCCGCCGAAAGGTTCGGCCTTCCCCCGCTGGCGGTCCGTTCTTTTGATTCCGCCGCCGGCAGGGGCGTTTCCGGGCAGGTCGGGCCGTTCCCCGGTTCCGTGGGCGTATCCGTGGCCGCCGGCAGCCTGGCCTACCTCGAAAGCCTCGGCTTCGCCCCGGAAAGCGACGCCGACACCGCCGCGCTCGCCAGCCGGGGGCGCACGGTGGTGGGCGCGGCCATTGCCGGTCGCCTGGTCCTGCTGATCGGCATTGCCGACCGGCTCAAGCCCGAAAGCCCGGCCCTGGTCCGCCGCCTCGAACACGACCGTATTTCCGTGATCATGTTGACCGGCGACTCGGTGTCCACGGCCGCCGCCGTCGCCGCCGAGGCGGGCATTGAGGACGTGCGGGCCCAGGTGCTGCCGCACCAGAAGGAAGCCGTGATCGCCGCCCTAACAGAACAACACGCCGTGGTCGGCATGGTCGGCGACGGTGTGAACGACGCGCCCGCCCTGGCCCGCGCGGATGTGGGCATCGCCCTCGGCACGGGCATGGATGTGGCGGTCGAGGCCGGCGACGTCGTGCTCCTGCGCGGCCGGCTCGACGCCGTGCTGGCCGCCCTGGACCTTGGCCGGGCCGCTGTGCGCAATATCCGCCAGAATTTATTATGGGCCTTCGGCTACAATGTGTTGTGCATTCCGATCGCCGCCGGCGTTTTGCATATTTTCGGCGGTCCGACCCTTTCGCCGATGCTGGCCGGCGCGGCCATGGCTTTGTCCTCCATCAGCGTGGTGCTGAATGCGCTGCGCTTGCGGAGGTTTGCGCCGCGGAAGCTGTAGGGAGATCGCGGCGGGCGGGGCGGGAGCGCTCTCGCCCCGCCCGCTTTCCGCCTTTCCCGCGCGAATCAGCAAAGGGGTGTATTTTCTCGTAAAACAAGGAAGGGGGCCGCTTTGCGGAGGGGGAGCGCTCTGATGGCGCTTGACCGGGGCATGGCGGCCCCCTTCCTTGACGCGGGATCGCGGAAAAAGACGCCCCTCCGCCTTAAAGCGACAGCGTTTCGATCCATTCGACGACCGCGCGGGTGGCGGGGCCGGTAA
>JAVBVM010000006.1:0-8443 GCA_031554295.1 Desulfovibrionaceae bacterium
GTGACGGTGGAGGAAAAGCTGCCCAACTGGCTGACCCTGCAACGCGTTTCCGTTTCTCCCCCCAGCATTCAGGTCAGCGGCCCGGCCACACTGCTGGACACCCTGAGCGAACTGGAAATCAAGGTGCATATTCCGGCCGATCCCAAGCCGGGCGGCCTGAACCTTACCCCGGGCATCTCACTGCCGAACGAGCTCACGACTTCAGTGGCGCGCGCCAACGTCCATCTTGAACTGGCCGTAAAAAATAAGGAAGTGACCATACAGCGTGAGCTGACCGTTCGCGGCCCGGACGGCGGGGCCGCTCCGAACGCGACCCTGGAGCAAAAAGAAGTCACTCTGCGCCTTAAAATTCCGGTGACGGCGCAGGAGCGCGCCCTTTTAGCCCTGGTATCCGCCTTTGTGCAGGTTCCGGCCGGCGCGCCGGCCGGTCGCGTTCCGGCGGCCGTGCGTCTGGAGTTGCCGGAATACGTGCAGGCCATATCCGTCACGCCGGATACCGTATATGTGGTAATTGGCCGCTAGAAAAAAGAATCGTGGAGAACGCATGGACAAACGCCTTTTTGGAACGGACGGCCTGCGCGGCCGCGTCAATACCCACCCCATGACCGCCGACGTGGCCCTGCGCCTGGGCTTGGCGGCCGGCACCTACTTTCGTAACAGCGACCGCCGCCACCGCGTGGTCATTGGCAAGGACACGCGCCTTTCCGGCTATGTTTTCGAGTACGCGCTGGCCTCGGGCCTTTGCGCCATGGGCATGGACGTTTTTCTGGTCGGCCCGCTGCCCACGCCGGCCATTGCCTTTCTTACCCGCAACATGCGGGCGGATTTGGGCATCGTTATCTCGGCCTCGCACAACCCCTTCCTGGACAACGGCATCAAGCTCTTCGACAGCCAGGGGTGGAAACTGCCCGACGCCGTGGAAGACGAGATTTCCGCCATGCTGCTCAACCCGAAGCAGGAATGGAAATACCCCGCACCGGATAAGGTCGGCCGCGCCTACAAAATCGATGACGCGCCCGGCCGCTACATCGTGCACCTGAAAAACTCCTTCCCCTCGCACCTGACGCTTGACGGCCTGCGCGTGGTGATTGACTGCGCCAACGGCGCGAACTACAAGGTCGGCCCCCTGGCTCTGGAAGAGTTGGGCGCGGAGGTGATCCGTCTGGGCACCGAGCCGAACGGCTTGAACATCAACCAGAACAGCGGATCGCTCCATCCGGAATACGCGGTGGAAAAAGTGCGCGAAACCCGCGCGGACATCGGGCTGGCCCTGGACGGCGACGCCGACCGCCTGATCGTGATTGACGAAAAGGGCACGGTGCTCGACGGCGACCAGATCATGGCCCTGTGCGCGGACGACATGATCAAACATGGTGAATTGCGCAACAACATTCTGGTGGCCACGGTGATGAGCAACATGTCGCTGGAGGTCTTCCTGCGCGAGCGCGGCTGCAAGCTCGTCCGCACGCCGGTGGGCGACCGCTATGTGGTCGAGGCCATGCGCGAGAGCAACGCGGCCCTGGGCGGCGAGCAGTCCGGACACCTGATTTTCATGGATCATGCCACCACGGGCGACGGCCTGCTGGCCGCGCTGCAAATCCTGCGCATCATGCGCGATCGCCGGCGCCCGCTTTCCGAACTGGCGGGACAGTTGCAGCTTTTCCCGCAAGAGCTTATAAATGTGGTGGTTGAGAGGAAAATACCCCTGGAGTCCTGCGAACCCTTGCAGGCGGCCCTAAAAAAGGCCGAGCAGGAACTCGGCCCCGACGGCAGGATCCTGCTGCGTTATTCCGGCACCGAGCCGCTGTGCCGGGTCATGGTCGAGGGCAAGGACGCCGAACAGGTGCGCGCGCTTGCGGCCCATATTGCTTCCGTAGTGCAGAAATACGTACGATAGCCCGTCTTTCCGCTTGTAAGGGCGCATATTACAAGGAGAAGCCCAATGAACGTTCGCAAAGTAATTATTCCGGTCGCGGGTTGGGGAACCCGCTCGCTTCCCGCCACCAAGAACATCCCCAAGGAAATGCGGCCCGTCTTCAATAAGCCGGTGGTGCAGTACGTGGTGGAAGAAGCCATCCAGTCCGGCATCCAGGACGTGATCTTCATCACCAACCGCGACAAAAGCGTCATTGAAGACCATTTTGACTACAACCTCCAGTTGGAAGTCACCCTGGAGCGCGCCGGCAAGCTCAAGGCTCTCGAGGAAGTCCGGCGCGTGGCGGAAATGGCCAACATCACCTCCATCCGCCAGAAACGCCAACTGGGCCTCGGCCACGCCGTGCTCTGCGCGCGCGACATGGTGAGCAGCGAGCCGTTCGCCATTATGGTCGGCGACGACCTGATGTTCGGCATGACCCCGGGCATCAAGCAATTGCTCGCGGTGGCCGCCTCCGAGCGCCAGCCGGTAATCGGCGTCATGGAAGTGCCGGCTGACAAGGTCAGCAACTATGGCATCATTTCCGGCGACGAGATCTCTCCCGGCATCTTCAAGGTCAACAAGCTGGTGGAAAAGCCTAAAGCCAGCGAAGCGCCCTCGCGCCTGGCCATTATCGGTCGCTATGTGCTGACCCCCGACATTTTCGACTGCCTGGAAAAGGTCAAACCCGGGCACGGCGGTGAAATTCAGCTCACCGACGCCCTTCAGATGCTGGTGGAAAAAACCGGCCTGTTGGCCGTCAAAATCCGCGGCATGCGCTTTGACGCCGGCGACTGGGCGGAATACCTGACGGCGAATATTTATTTCGCCCTTCAGGATGAAGATTTGCGCGACGATTTGGTGAAACAGCTCAAACCGCTGTTACCCTACGCATAAGGAAGGGGGGCTCGGCCCCCCTTTTTTTATCCCCCCCCCGTTTTTATAGGGCGCCTGCCTTTCCGAAAACCGGAGGTTCCGTGTCTTGCCCCACGTCCGGCGGGAAAGCGGGATGCCTTTCCCGGGCGGGAACCGGCAATCGCCGTCCAGGGGACGTGGCTCCCATTCTTTGGGCGGGACATGTCCATTCCCTTGCGAGCGGGAAACCGGGGCGGGAGCGATTCGTCCTTTCAGGGGGCTTTGCCGCCGCCCGGCCATGTGGTACTCAGAAGGGGCGGAAACGGAGATTTCCTCTTGAAGGGCGGCGGCCTGGGAAAAGCGAGGGATGATCGGAACAGGCGATCGGGACCGCGGGAGCCCACGCCTGTTCGGAGCGCCGACAGCCGCAAAACGCGTGAACGGATCGTAAAAATAGAAGGGTTTCCAAGGGGGCAATGTCCCTTTGGCCGCAGGAGGCTTTTTTTTCCCCATGCCATTCCTCTGCCAGATTGCGTTGTTGACGCCTCCTTATGCCACGTTGACCTATGGCGTGCCGGAGTATCTGCCTTCGGGGTGGGTACCGGGCCTGCGCGTGGCCGTGCCCTTGGGACGGGGGGCGGCGCGCGTGGGCGTGATTGTGGAGGCGGGGGAGGGCGAAGCGCCCGCGGGCATTACCGTGCGTCCGGCGATTTGGCCGTTGGAGCGCGCGCCCTTGCTGAGCGGCGAATATATGGCGATGGTGAAGGATCTGGCGGTGCGCCAGTCCGTGACGCCGGGCTATTTGTTGAGTTCAGTGCTGCCGGCGGGCCTGC
Organism: Desulfovibrionaceae bacterium; assembly: GCA_031554295.1. GTDB lineage: Bacteria > Desulfobacterota > Desulfovibrionia > Desulfovibrionales > Desulfovibrionaceae > JAVBVM01. The sequence continues at coordinate 3,604 of JAVBVM010000006.1, forward strand.
GCAGTACGGCGGTACGATTGCGTTTTTTTACGGCGGGCCGGCCGCGCGTCCTGAAGCCGCGCGATCTGGCGAAAATGCCGGGAAAAGCGCGGGCGGATTTGGCCGCACTGTGGCTGGAGGGCAAGGCCGAGGCGCTGGGCAGGGCGGAGGACGCGGCCGAGGCCGAATTCTGCCGCGTGGCGCAGGATCCGCCGTGGCCCTTGCGGCCGGGCTCGAAACGCCAACTGCGGGTGCTGGAGTATATTTGGGAGAAGAGCGAGGTCAGCCGCCGGAATTTGCTGAAGGATCTGGGGCCGGAAGCGGCCGATCCGCTGAAAAGCCTGGTGGATCGGGGCTTGGTGCGGATTGCCCGCCAGGAAGAACCGTCCGATTTGGAAGACGCGGAAAGGATTCCGGAAGACGAGGCCGGGCCGGAAGCGGATCCCTGCTTTGACCCGGAAGCCGGGGAGTTCGCCGAGGCCGTGCGCGAGCTGCCCGCCCTGTTCGGGCCGCCGGAACCGCCGTATGAGTTGTCCGCTCCTCAGAAAGCGGCGCTTGAGGATTTTCGCGCGGCCCTTTCCGGCGGCGAGCCGGGAATGCGGTTGCTGTACGGCATCACGGGCAGCGGGAAGACGGCCGTGTATCTGGAATTGGCTCGCGCCTGCCTGGAGGGGGGGCGATCGGTTCTGCTGCTCGCGCCTGAAGTGGCCCTGGCCGCGAAGCTGAAGCGTGACGCCACGAACCGCCTGCCTAACGCGGACCTGTTCTTTTTTCACGGCTACCAACGGCCCGGGCAAAGGGAACGGGCCTTCCGGGAGCTGGCGGAGCGCGACCCGGCCCGGCCCTGTCTGATCGTGGGCACCCGATCGGCCCTGTTTCTGCCGACGTCCAACCTGGGGCTGGTGGTGCTGGATGAGGAGCACGACGCCTCGTTCAAGCAGGACGAGGGCGTGACCTATCACGCCAAGGAGCTGGCCTGGTTCCGGGCGCTTCGGTCAAAGGCGTTGCTGGTGCTGGGCTCGGCCACGCCGGACATCAAAACCTTCCACGCCGCGCGTGATTATGAAATCCGGGGAGAAAGCCGGGCGACGGGGGAAAGCGGTCCCTCCCTGCGCGTGACCCGGCTGCCGGATCGCGTGGGCGGCGGCACGCTGCCGGCCGTGGAACTGGTCGATATCCGGACGCATGGCGCGGCCGACGGCATCCTCGCGCCGGTGAGCCTCGCGGCCCTGCGCGATACGGTGGCGCGCGGCGAGCAGGCCGTGGTTCTGCTCAACCGGCGCGGTTATTCGCTGAACATGTACTGTCTGGAATGCGGCACGGTGGCGCGCTGCCCGCATTGCGAAATCGCCCTGACCCACCACAAGGCCCGCGAACGGCTCCTCTGCCATTATTGCGGCTACAGCGCGCCGTTCCCGACCATTTGCGCCAATTGCCGATCCAGCCACTTTCTGCCCATGGGCGAGGGAACGGAAAAGCTTGAGGAAAGCCTGTCCGTGGCCCTGCCGCCGGGCAGCCGGGTTTTGCGGCTGGATCGCGACAGCACCCGCCGCCCCGGCCGCCTGGAGGAGATTCTGGAGAGCTTCGCCTTGCAGCGGGCCCAGGTGCTGGTCGGCACCCAGATGCTCTCCAAGGGGCACCATTTTCCGAACGTCACGTTGAGCGTGGTTGCCGACGCGGACCTGGGGCTCAGCTTACCCGACTACCGCGCGGCCGAACGCACCTTCCAGCTGCTTGTGCAGTCCGCCGGCCGAGCCGGGCGCGGGGAAAAGAGCGGCCGGGTGCTGATCCAGACCCGCAATGTCGACCACTACTGCTGGCGGTTTGTGCGGAACGCGGATTATGATGGGTTTTTCGAGCACGAGCTGGCTATCCGCAAGCGCCGTCGGTACCCGCCGTTCACCCGGCTGGCCCTGGTGCGCATCCACATGACCGCCGACTGGGGCGGCGTGGCCGGGCAGCTTTCAACCCTGGCCGAGGCCGCGAAACGGACCGGCCGTGCGGTTAACGTCCAGGTGCTTGGGCCGGCCCCGGCCCCCATTCCCATGCTGCGCGGGCGGCGGCGCTTCCAGTGCCTGCTGAAAAGCGACGGCTGGTCGGCCATTCGCGGGGTGTATGCGGCCATGGTGCAGGCGGCGGACGCGCGACACGTGAGCGTGCGGCTGGATATGGACCCGGTGAGCATGCTCTAGGGGGGCGGAATGCCTTTGCCGCCTTTCCCTCCGCCAGGAGGGAAACAGCGTCTTTTAATGTCTTTCCCGGCGAGACTTGGCGAGGGGCGGATTTTTCGTCCTGGCGAGGAAGGTGGCCCCTTTTTCGGGAGGAGTACGCTCTGATGGTACTCGACTCTTGAAAAAGGGGCCACCTGAGGCGGTCCGGGGCGGAAAATCCGCCCCTCCGCCCCTCCGGCCTAGCCGGCGAGAAGCATGGCTACATAGCCGAACACAGTCAGCAGGACGCCCGAAATGGCGTAGCCGACAGGGAAGCCGATCCAGGGCACGGAGCTCCCCACTTCCTTCGCGGCTTCGCGGGCCGGCCCGGAATGCGAGCGGGCGCCGGCCACCCCGCCCATCAGGACGGCCGGGTTGATCTTCATGATGTGGAAGCCGATGGCCCAGACGATAAAGGGCGGAATCGTGCAGGCCACAAAGCCGACAATGAAGATCTTCAGGGCGATCAGTCCGGTGATCTGCGAGAGCAGCGAGGCGCCGGCGTTCACGCCGACAATGGCCACGAACACGACCAGGCCCATGTCCTCCAGGATGTTGCGGGCCGCGTTCGGCGTATTGCCGAAAAAGCGCAGGCGCGAATAGAACGAGGACACGATGATGCCGGAAACCAGCAGGCCGCCGGCATTGCCCAGGCCAACCTTGGCTCCGGCCAGCGGAAACTCGATCAGTCCGATGAGAAAGCCCAGGATCATCCCGGCCGACAGCGTGAGCAGGTCGGTCGAGGTATTGTGGCGCGCCACCACGCCCAGCATGGAAGCGGCCCGGTCCACCGCGTTTTTCAGGCCGGCCACATAGAGCACGTCCATGCGGTGCAGTTTGGTTTCAAGCCCGATGGGCATGGGCAGGCCGCCGCGCTCAAGGCGCGTCAGCCCGACCTGCCCGGCGAGTTCGGAATTTTTGAAATCTTTCAGGGCCGCGCCGAAAAACTTCTTGTTCGTGACCAGGATTTCCGCCTGGTCGAGCGGGATGTTCAACACCTTGGCCTCAGGCACTTCGGGGCCGAGAATGCCCATGTTCGAGGTCAGGTCGTCCAGCTTTCCGCCCAGGGCGATGATGTCGCCCTCCTGGAGGGCGAGGGTTTCCGCGGGCGACAGCAGTTCGTTGCCGCGTTGCACGTCCAGTATCCGGTACATGGGATATTCGGCGCGGAACTGCCTGATGGTTTTGCCGGAAAAGGCCGGGTTTTCCAGGCGGTAGGCGCGAAGATCCGCGGCGTGGTAGCCGGTCAGGCCGCTGTCGTCCACATTGGGCACGCCGTGTTCTTCTTCGTACTTGTGGGCGGCGGTCTTGGCGTCAACGCCCCACCAGCGCGGCAGATACTTGCAGATGAGAATTATGCCCACGGTGCCCCAAATGTAGGTGATGCCATATGACAGGGCGATCATGGCGCTCACGCCTTCCATGGTGGCCCCGGCCGGCAGGGCCACCGCGCCCTGCGTCACGGCCTGCTCGGCCGAGCCGATGGCCGCCGACATGGTCTGCGAGCCGGCCAGCATGCCGCCGGCCGCGCCCAGCGGCAGCTGGAACAGGCGGTCGCCCAGCACAACAAGGGCCAGGCCGAGGCAGCTGGAAATCACCGCGAGAATCACGAACTTCAGGCCGTCGCCGCGCAGGCTGTTGATGAAGGAGGGGCCCACACGCAGTCCGACGCCGTACATAAACAGGTAATAAAACAAGGACTTCGTGAATTCGTCGAGCTTGAGCGTGACGCCCACGGTCGAGGCCAGAACCGCCACGCCGCAGCCCACGATAATGGCCGCGGCCACCATGCCGAGGCCGTAGCCTTTGATGGACAGCTTGCCGATGACCACGGACAGCCCCACCACGAAAAAGAGGAGAATATACGGATTATCCGCAAGAAATTGCATGAATGCGTGCATATGGCATCTCCAGGGGCCGGGTGGCCCGGAAGGCGGGGAGGCGGATGGACTCCACCTCCCCGGCAAGATTAGCATTTGGAGGAACTGACTTTGTGCGTGTCGTGCAGTTTGGGCGGGGTGACGTTGCCGCCGTGCTCGGCCAGGAAGGCGCAGGCGTTGAGGATGTCGTCGCCCAGGATCTTCACGGTGTTATGATTCAGGTGCGGGCGCACCACCACGCGCAGGCAGTTCACGCTTTCGGCGTCGGCCGGCATGGAATAGGCGGAAAGCACCCAGCCGCGCTCGCGCACCTTGGCGGATACGTCGAACTCAGTGTAGTTTTTGGCTTTTTTTCTATCCAGGGCCAGGGCCACCACCGGAATGCGTTGCGTTTTGTTCAGCATGGTGAACAGGCCGGAATCCAGCAGGCGTTCGCGCAGGTACTGCGCGTTTTCCAGGGCGTGTTTCATCGCCATGGTGTAGCCTTCGCGGCCGCAGCGCAGGAAGTAGTAGTACTGGATGGGAATCTGCATGGCGTTACGGCTGAAGTTCAGCGTGGCCGTGGGCATTTCGCCGCCCAGGTAGTTCACGTAAAACACCAGATCCTCATTGAAGATCTTGCGTTCGCGGAAAACCACCCAGCCCAGGCCCGGAGGGGTCATGCCGTACTTGTGGCCGGAAGCGTTGATGGAGAGCACCCTGGGCAAACGGAAGTCCCATTTGTAGTCCGGGTACAGGAAGGGGTTCACGAAGCCGCCCGAGGCGCCGTCG
>JAVBVM010000098.1:0-5685 GCA_031554295.1 Desulfovibrionaceae bacterium
CCACCACCTTCCAGTAGATCGGACTGAAGGCGTCCGGCAGCACATGCAGGGTCGGGCTGCCGGACGGCGTTTCGGCCCGCCGGACATCGGCCACGGCCATTTGTTGCGCGCCCAGGCTCAGCGCTGGCCAGAAAAAAATCCAGCATACCGCGGCTATGGCCAGGCTCCGGCCGGGAGAGGTCCGCCGTTCCGGCGTTGAGGCCGGATTCAGCGCCATTTCCGAAGATCCCCGGCGCATTTTGATCACGGCCAGAATCAGCAGGGCCGCCAGCGTCAGCGTGTACGCCGGGTCCACAATGAACAGCGAGGGCACAAACAGCCGTTGCGCTGAAAAGGGTAAAAGCGCCATGGTGCCGAACGAGGTCAGGCAGTCCAGCAGCGTGTGCAGCCACAAACACAGAGTCGCCAGCGCCGCCAGGCGCGGGACCGTCCATTTAAGCCGCCCGCCCGTGAGCTTTGAGGCCAGAAAGGCCAGCGCAATTCCGAACAAAGGCGCGAGAAAGATTGAGTGGGTGAACCCTCTGTGCAGGGTCATCACGGATTCGGCGGTCCGGCCAAAGGCCACGTCAATATCGGGAAACGCCGCGCATACGGCGCCGAAGGCCACAAACAGGCGGCTCCTGGGGCGCCCCGGGGCCGCCATTGCCAGCGCGGCGCCGGAAAGAACATGAGTTATCGGGTCCATGGCTCGATATATAATGCCTTGATCCGGGATGGGCAATGCCATGACGGATTTTTTTTGAGGGAAAGGCATGCCTCCGGCAGCCAAGAGGACCATTGGCCCTCTTGGAAACCCTCGCGGGAGAGAGTTGTTTTGTTCCTTGGCCAACGACGTCCCTTCGAGAGGAAACACCCGTTTCCACATGCTCCCCACGCGGCCCGAAGCCGGGCATTCTGGGGCTTCTGCCTGAGCGGGGAGAGGCGATGAGGGCAATGCGCCGGATTCCGGCGCATTGCCCGCCAGGGGCAAACCTTTTTCCTCCCCTTTATTTACGGGCTCTTTTCATGTAAGATAGGAGATTAGCGGAGGACATATGATAGCGTGCATTGAGGGCCGAGTGCTGGAGGTCGCGGAGAGCGCGGTGATCCTGCTCACCTCCGGCGGCGTGGGTTACGAGGTGTTCGCGCCGACGCATACGCTGGCGCGTCTGCCCGGTCCCGAAGGGCTGGCGCGCCTGTTCACGGCCACCATCGTGCGTGAGGACGCCCTTGAGCTCTATGGGTTTGAGACCTGGGACGAGCGCGAAACCTTTCTGACCCTCATTTCCATCAGCAAGGTCGGGCCGCGCACGGGCAACGCCGTGCTTTCGCGCTATCGCCCGGAAGAACTGCGGGCCATTATCGCCACCGAGGATGTGATGGCCCTGACCCTGGTGCCGGGCATCGGGAAAAAAACGGCCCAGCACGTCTTTCTTGAACTAAAATATAAATTGAGAATGGGCGATGCCCCAACGGGCGCGAAAATTCAGGAAACTCCCGGTTCGGTGTTTTCGGATACGCTCCACGGCCTGTCAAACCTCGGCTATTCTGAAGATGAAACGCGGCCGGTGCTGGCCAAGGTGCTGACGGCCGAGCCGGATCTGGACGTGGCCGGCGCGTTGCGCGCAAGCCTGAAAGCCCTGGCCGGGAGCCGTTGATGGACGCTGAGAATTCACGCATATACACGCCGGACGAGCATATCCGGCCCCGACGGCTGGAAGATTTTATCGGTCAGGAAGAACTGCGCGCGAACCTGCGCGTGTATGTGACGGCGGCGCGCGAGCGCGGCCAGGCCATGGATCATGTGCTGTTCTACGGCAACCCCGGCCTGGGCAAGACCACGCTGGCCTGTATTCTGGCCGGGGAGCTCGGGGTGAATATCGTCTCCACTTCCGGGCCGGTGCTGGAGCGCAGCGGCGATCTGGCGGCCATTCTGAGCAATCTGGGCCGGCATGACATCCTGTTCGTGGATGAAATCCACCGTATGCCCATTGCCGTGGAGGAAGTGCTGTACCCGGCCCTGGAGGATTTTACGCTGGACCTGGTGGTCGGGCAGGGGCCGGGCGCGCGGACGGTGAAAATCGGGCTGGAGCCCTTCACCCTGGTCGGCGCGACCACGCGCATCGGGCTGCTCTCTTCGCCTTTGCGGGATCGCTTCGGGATCATCAGCCGGCTGGAAGCCTATACGCCGCGCGAGCTGGCCCAGGTGGTACTGCGCGCGGCGCGCATTCTGCGGGTGGAGCTGACGGAGGAGGCGGCGCTGGAAATCGGCCGCCGTTCGCGCGGCACCCCGCGCATCGCCAACCGGCTGCTGCGCCGGGTGCATGATTTTGCGACCGTGAAAGGCGCCCATGCCATTACCCGTCAAGAGGCGGATGACGCGCTTTCGCGCATGGATATCGACCCGCTCGGCCTGGACCAGATGGACCGGAAGCTCCTGGGCGCGCTGATCAACCAGTTCGACGGCGGCCCGGTGGGCCTGAAGACTCTGGCCGTGGCCTGTTCCGAGGAAGAGCGCACCCTGGAGGAAATTTACGAGCCGTTTCTCATCCAGTGCGGCTTCCTGAAGCGCACGCCCAGCGGCCGCGTGGCCACGGCTCGCGCCTATGAGCACCTGCGGAAGGGCCTTCCCCCCGAATAGCTGTTCTTTTGTAAGGATTCACCATGCCGGAAACGAAACTTGAGGTCCGACTTCTGTCTTTCACGCCGAACGCGCTGGCTCTTGTCTATGCCGCGTTCCGGCAATGCTACCACGCGGGCTTTGTGGCCGACATGTGGCCGAAGCTGCTTTCCGGCGAGCTGCCGCGTGAAAAGCAGGCGGAATTCGTGGAAAAGATCCTGGAATCGGGCCATGACAGCCCGGTCGAGCACGCCAGCTTCACTTTCGCGATTCAGGGCGTATCGCGCGCTTTGTCACACCAGCTGGTGCGGCACCGCATCGCCTCTTATTCCCAACAAAGCCAGCGCTATGTCGATGGCAGCAAGTTCGACTACATCATGCCGCCGGCCATTGCCCGCAACCAGCGGGCGCGCGCCCGCTTCGAGCGCTGCATGGAGCAGATCGGCGATGCCTATCGGGAACTGAAGGAAGCGCTGGAGGCCGACGGCAGAGGGGATAAAGCCAAGGAGGATGCGCGCTTTGTTTTGCCCCAGGCGGCGGAGACCAGGCTTCTGGTCACCATGAATTGCCGCAGCCTGCATCACTTTTTCGCCCTGCGCTGCTGCGGTCGGGCTCAGTGGGAAATACGGGCCCTGGCTCGCAATATGCTCGCCCTGTGCCGCGAGGCGGCGCCGGAACTCTTCGGTACCGCTGGCGCCGCCTGCGAGCGGCTTGGCTGGTGCCCCGAAGGCGAGCGTTTTACCTGCGGACGTTTTCCCCTGAAAAATAGCTGAAGCCCGTCAGTTTTTGCCTAAAACGCCCCATAAAGGGCGGCGTTCCCCATTCTTTTTGTCTATAGGCATATATTGGCGATATTTTTCACTCCGTTGCGGGTGTGTTTCGCCTAGCGAGACGCTCCCGCCGTTATTTAGATCGCTCTGGGCAAATTCTAGAAAAACGCTTGATGCCTGTGTTTTTACAATTAAATATATAATAATCTATATATTGATTGTTTTATCTGTTTGCCCCCTGGAAATTTAAATTTTAAACTTAAATATCGCCATAATAGCGACAAAAAGACAGGCGAAAACCGTGTATGGGGCATCCCTCGTCCATGGAAAGATCTTAACGCAGAAAAATGACCTTTGAGTGAAAGCAGCCTGTGGAAAATGCCAGGGGAAATTTGTGGAAAAAATTGGCTTCCCAAAAAAGACCATTGCCGCCCAAGCGTTTATGAAATCCCGGAATGGTCTGTGTTTTAAATAAAACCGTTTTATATCAAATAATTAACTATTATTTTTGCTTGGGAATCAAGCTTTGTGCCAGAAGAAAGCAAGGGCTGATCCCGTGTTTTGCTCGGGCGGCGGAATTTGAGTACATCAGTCCCCATGACGTCAATTTGGACCAGAATCCAGCATATCATCGAGCCGCAGCTTGAACCCGGCCTGCTTAAGGTTTGGATTGCGCCGCTGAAGCCCGCGCTTGACGGCTCCACCCTGCGCCTGACCGCGCCGGGGGAATTTGTCGCCGGCCGGGTGCGCGAGCGCTTCCTGACTCTGTTGCTCGCGGCCACGCGCGACGTCCTTGGGCCTGAGGCCGTCGTGGAAATAGCCGTCGCGCCCACGCAAATTCTGGATCCGCGCGGCGCTGCCGCCGAGGCTCGTCTCCAGGCCCCTAGACAGAATCAGGAGGCGCCAAGGCCGGTCGAGACCCCTGAAGCCGCCCCTACGCCTCCAAACGCCGCGGCCCGTCCGGAACCGCTGCAAATCAGCCTGCCTATCCACAATCCGGCCGCCCGGCGGGCCTGGAACTTTTCCTTTGATACCTTTGTGGTCGGGTCTTGCAACGCCCTGGCGCATGCCGCGGCCCAAGAGCTCTGCCGCGAAAGCCTGAGCACCGACACGCTGTTCCTCAGTTCGCGCCCGGGCCTTGGCAAAACCCACCTGATGCAGGCCATCGGCCAATCTCTTTCCAATGGCGGCCGCCAAAGCCTGCGCGTGGAGTATCTCTCGGCTGAAGACTTCGCCAACCGCGTGATCGCCGCCATCAAGGCGCGGGAAATGGCGCGTTTCAAAGCCCGCTACCGAGAGGTCGACGTCCTGCTTCTTGAAGACGTCCATTTCCTCCAGAACAAAGACCACATGCAGGACGAACTGCTGGCCACCATCAACGCCCTCAAGGCGCGCGGCAGCCGTGTGATCTTCTCCAGTTCCTTCGCGCCCAGGGAGCTCAAGAAAATCGAGAGCCATCTCTACTCGCGCTTTTGTTCCGGCCTGGTCGCGCCCATTGAACTGCCGAACTTTGAAATGCGCTGCCGTTTATTCAGCGAAAAAGCCCGGCTTCAGCACCAGGTGCTTTTGCCCGATGAAATCACCCAGCTTCTGGCCCTGCACATCCGCGCCGACATCCGCCAGATTGAAAGCTGCCTGCACAACCTCACCCTCAAGGCGCGTCTCCTGAACCGGTCCATTTCCCTGGACATGGCCCTGGAAGTGATCAGCGCCTATGCCGCCGACGAAATCGTCATGGATTTCGACACCATCATGCGCACCGTATGCCGCGGCTTCCGCCTCACCCCGGAGCAGCTTAACTCTCGCTCGCGCAAGCGCGAGTATGTACTGGCCCGCAATACCATCTTCTTTTTGGCCCGCAAGCACACCGACCTTTCCCTCGAGCAGATCGGCACCCGCCTTAACCGTACCCACACTACCGTTATTAAAGGGATCTCCGCGCTTGAGCGCGAACTTGCCTTGAATACCCCCCTGGCTGGGGAGATCAAGCATACTTTGGGCCTGGTGGAGAAAAACGGGCGGTTGAGCTTCGCCTAGGCGGCGGGCCTGTGGCATTTTTTCTTCCCTGGTGTTTCGCCCCCTTTGACGTTTCGGCCTCCCGGCGCGGGTAGGGCCGGGAACCGCCACGGCCCGCCGGACGCGCGTTCCCTCATCACCGGCCTGGCGGAAGCCGGGATCCATGTCGTTTGTTTTTTGAGGTTGCTTTCGCGGAATCCCGACTTCCAGCCGGGGGATATGCGGCTCCGCTTCGCTTTGGGCCGCGCTTTAGCGGCGGACGCTTTTAGCATTTCTCTTCAGCTTTCCCGGGCTCCGGCG
>JAVBVM010000018.1:0-2771 GCA_031554295.1 Desulfovibrionaceae bacterium
CGCCGCGGCCGGCCAGCGGCGCGAAGTCGCTGTCTTTCTTTTCCGCCAACAGCGTCAGGTAATCGTCGATCTGTTTCAGAAGCTGTTCCCGTCCGCGTTTTGACTTGAAGAGCGGCGAGATCTCCTGGAAGTATTCATAACATTCCGCATGCTTGTTCGGCAGGGAGTTTTCCAGGGCCAGGCGCCAGAGGGCGATATTCAAGGCGGCCAGTTCGTTTAGAGCCCGTTTGCGTTTCATGGGCTTCAAAGCGCCCAGCCCCAGATCTTGCAGTTCCGGACTGAAGTCCAGGGATTTAAGGATGGCCAGAAAGGCGTCGCCCACCAGTTCTTTGGAGTAGGCAAACTGGCCTTCCGCGGCCTGCGGCAAAAATACCCGCTTCTGGGTGGCGTTGAAAATTTGGTCAGTGGATTCTTTATCCCAGATCAGGTCATTTTCTTCCATGTATGATCCTTGGTCATCAGAGCGGTTCAACTTTGAAAAAGGTTAACTGCTCTGGCGGATGCGCGGCAGCCGCCCGCAAAGCGCAGCGTGCCTTTAGTTCAAGCGTTTACGCCTGAACGTTTTCGATAAAATCCGTCTTCATGTGTTTAAAGCTGCCTTCATAATACCGCATTTCAAAGTTAAACTGTCCTAGTGGCGTTTGCGGCCGGAGCTTCTGTGCCTGGGGCGTCCCTGGCGTTCGCCCTCGCCGCCGCCATGTTTAGCCGGCGGGCTGCTGTTCAGGGCGATTAAGGGGGTTTGGTGCAGACTTTGCTGGTAGAGGTCATCCAGCAACATGGCGAGCAGCATGGAAGAATCGTCTTCGGCCGCCAGGTTTTTCAGAAGCGGCAGGAAGCGGGTCATGCGTTCACGCTCTAGACCGGTGCGGGAGCGCAGCTTGCCTTCCAGAAGGGTGGTCAGGCGTTCTCCCACCACCAGGGCCAGATCGGCCTCTTCCGGCGTCTTGCGGGCTTGCAAATCAATCTTGTAGTGCCGGGCGATGCGCTCCAGCTCCATCTTCTGCATGATGTCGACCAGTGATATTACCGTGCCGCAGGCGCCGGCCCGTCCGGTACGTCCGGCCCGGTGGATGTACGATTCGCGGTCTTCCGGCGGCTCGTACAAAATCACGTGCGATAGGTCCGGAATGTCGATGCCGCGGGCGGCCACGTCCGTGGCCACAAGAAAACGCACCTCGCCGCGCCGCAGCCGGGCGAGCACTTCCTCGCGTTTGGCCTGGGAAAGATCCGCGGACAGTTCCTCGGCATTGTAGCCGAAGCCTTTTAGCACCGCTGTGACGTAATGGACGTTCGCCTTGGTATTGCAGAAAATAATCGCGGCCGAGGGGTTTTCCACCTCCAGCAGGCGCACCAGGGCCCGGTCTTTGTCCATGGGCGCCGCTTCATAATAAAGATGCTGCACCTGCGCCACATGGACCTGGCCCTGACTTAGGCTGAGCATTTGCGGGTCGGCCAGGAATTCGCCGGCCAGCTTCAGCACGTGCGGCGGGTAGGTGGCGGAGAACAGGTAAGCGGAAACCGGATTTTTGATGTAGCGTTGAATTTCCTTCATGTCCGGGTAAAAGCCGATGGAAAGCATGCGGTCGGCCTCGTCGAAGACGAGCATGGACAGATAGTCCAGGCTCAGGGTCCGGCGCAGCAAATGGTCTAGAATACGGCCCGGCGTGCCTACCACCACCTGGACGCCCTCGCGCAGGGCTTCCATCTGCTTGCCGTAGCCCACGCCCCCATAGACGGCCGCGGCCTTCAGGCCGGTGCCCTGGAACAGGGTTTTGGCTTCGTTTTCCACCTGCACGGCCAATTCGCGCGTGGGGACGAGAATCAGGGCCTGCACGCGGTCCGCGTTCTTTTTCAGGCGGTCGAGCATGGGCAGCAGGAAAGCGCCGGTTTTGCCGCTGCCGGTGCGCGCCTGCACCATGAGATCACGCCCGGAAAGGGCGTAGGGCAGGGCGTGGGCCTGCACGGGCATCAGGCTGTTCCAGTTGGCGCGGGCCACCGCTTCCCGCAGGGCGGCGGGCAGGTCGCCCAAGCTGAGCGGGGGCAGGGCGTTTTCAGGCTCGTCAATGCGGGTTTGCTCTTCGGAAAGAAGCCGCGCCGGATCGAGCGGGGCGTTGTCGCCGCCTTCGACGGGCGAATCTGTGGGAAAGTCGGAAGTATTCATGGTCAGTCCTTTGTGGTTTATTCAGCGGGCGGATCCCCGGGGGTTCCGCCGGTCGGGACGTTTTTGGGGCGAAACGGGCGGCTTGCCGCGATTCCGGTGCGGAGCGCCGTTGTGCCCACTGATTTTCCGGCGCGCCACAGCAGGCTTTCCGAGGTTTCTGCGGTGGTGGAAATACATTCAGAGCCTTCCAGGCCGGGGGCGGGGGCGGCGGGAGCCGTGGCGCGACTGACGCCGGGAACCAGGCCCTGCGCGGCGCCCGCCGCGCTTGTGGCGACGGACTGCACGACTTTGGCCAGGCGCATGAAGCGCTCCTTCAGAGTTTGGGCGACAACCTGCAACACGCCGCCGGACATGGAAAGGAGAATCGCCCCGGCCTCCTTGAACACTTCGGCGCGCGAGGGCATCCGTTCGCCCTCGAGATTGAAGGCGAAGGCGTTGCGCGCGACGATGCCGGCGCGCAGAGTGAGGTAGCAGTTGGCCGCGCCGTCGATGACGGAAGCGGTGAACTTCCGCAGGGCGCTGCCCACGAAAGGCACGGCCGAGGTGGCCATGGCCGGGGCGGTGGCGTGGATCATCTCGCCGAAGCTGACTGCCACTTCAGTGGACAAAT
>JAVBVM010000097.1:0-3910 GCA_031554295.1 Desulfovibrionaceae bacterium
ATACCCCTATGGGGTATTATACATGAAAACGAATGTCAACCGCATTTTGAAACGCCGCCTCTGCTGGGGCGCCGCGCATCGTTCCCTGCTTTTCGCCTTTGCCGCGCCGTGTGGAGGCGGCGACCCCCGCCGTAAGCAATGCCCCCCTCGCGCCGTTGGCGCGCGAAAGGGAAATCCGCGCCTTTGGCGTGCCGGCAGCCTCAAGGAAGTCCGGACGGCTTTTTTCAGCCGCTGGGCGCGGGTTCTCTCATGCGGTTGGTTTTCTCCAATCAAAAATCAAAAATTTTTGATTGACAATCAGCCGGCTTTCGCTATCTTTTTTTAAACAACCGCCAATGCCGTCAGGCAAACGTCCGCGCCCGGCGCATCGCCTTGCGGCGCTGTGAAGAGAGGATTTTCGCATGAGTTCTTTTGTTGCGGTCGCGCCCACGGCCACGCTCGCGGCCACACCCGCGCTTGACGCCTCCCCCCTGATGATCCAGCGCGAAAGCCTGGACGACAAAGTCTATATCCGCCTGCACAGCCTGATTGTGGACGGCGAGTTCACGCCCGGCCAGCGCCTGGATCTGGACGAGCTCGCGCAGGCCATGGGCATCAGCCGCACCCCCCTGGTCAACGCCCTGAAGCGCCTGAACCAGGAAGGTCTGCTGGACTGGGTGCACCGGCGCGGCATTTACATCAAATCCCTGGACGCCCGGGAGCTGGTGCATTTGTTCGAGTTCCGCGAGCACCTCGAGCCCTGGGCCGCCCGCCTGGCCGCCAAGCGCATCAGCCGCGACGAGGCGGTCGCCATGCGCCGCCCCTGGGAGGACATGCGCGGCCTGCCCCTGGCGCGCGAGACGGAAAAGCAGTTCGTGGCGCATGATCGCGCCTTCCACTGGCGGCTGGTGGAGCTGGCCGAGAATCCCTATCTGTCCGCCGCCATGGCGCGCATAAACATGATGGCCTGCCTGTATTTGCACGGCTCGCCGCGCGAATGGAAGGAGACCATACCGGAACACCTGGCCATTCTGGACGCCCTTGAACGGCATGACGAGGAAGGCGCGGCCGCGGCCATGTTCCGGCATATCAACCAGTCCACGTCCGCTTTGCGGCGGGAGATGCGCGCTCAGGAATAACCCCTCCCGCGCGGCGGCGCCGGGGATTGCGAAGAAACCAAGAAGAATCCGAATGGAGGTCGTATGCTGAAGTTTGCCGCCAACCTGACCATGCTGTTTACCGAGGTTCCCTTCCTGGATCGCTTTGAAGCGGCCAGGGACGCCGGTTTCAAGTACATCGAATTTCTGCTTCCCTACGACTATGAGGCGGGCCAGTTAGCTGATCTGCTGAAGCGGAACAACCTGACCCAGGCGCTGTTCAACCTGCCCTCCGGGGACTGGGCCGGCGGCGATCGCGGCATCGCGGCGGATCCCGCCCGGGTGGACGAGTTCCGGGCCGGCATCGGCGAGGCCGTGCGGTACGCCAAGGCGTTGAACGTGCCCTGCCTGAACTGCCTGTCCGGCAAGCTGACGGCCGGGCACAGCGAGGAAGCGCACTGGAAGACGCTGATTTCCAACATCGTGTTCGCGGCCGACGAACTGGCCAAACACAACCTGACCCTGCTGGTGGAAGGCGTGAACCGCATTGACGTGCCGAATTTCTTCCTGCACCGCACGGACCTGGTTCTGAAGGCCATGGACGAGGCCAACCGGCCCAACGTCAAGGCCCAGTATGACATTTACCACGCGCAGCGCACCGAGGGCGAGATCGTGAACACCCTGCGCGCGCGGTTCAGCCGCATCGGGCACATCCAGATTGCCGACACGCCAGGCCGCCATCAGCCCGGCACCGGCGAGCTCAATTTCCCCTATATCTTCAGGCAGCTCGAACAGCTGGGCTACCAGGGCTGCATCGGCCTTGAATACGTGCCGCACCCGGACACCCTGGGCAGCCTCGGCTGGATCAAGGAATACGGCTACGGCATGTAAGCCGGCGGCGCGCCGGAAAACGGGAATTCAACCGCGTCATCGCGTTTCACCAAGCTTCACCAAGGAGACGTCTCATGAAAGTCATCGGCTTTATCGGTCTCGGGATCATGGGCAAGCCCATGAGCAAGAATTTGATCAAGGCGGGCTATCAGCTTGTGGTGTGCGACATCAACAAGGCGGCGGTGGACGAACTGGTCGCCCTCGGGGCCAGGGCGGCCGCCACGCCCAGGGAGGCGGCCGGCCAGGTGGAAATGATCGTCACCATGCTGCCCAACTCCCCGCAGGTCAAGGACGTGGCCCTGGGCAAGGACGGCATAATCGAAGGCGCGAAGCCGGGCCTGCTCTATGCCGACATGAGCTCCATCGCGCCGCTGGCCGCGCGCGAAGTGGCGGCGGCCCTGGCCCGGAAGAACGTCGCCATGCTGGACGCGCCGGTCAGCGGCGGCGAACCCAAGGCCATTGACGGCACCTTGTCCGTGATGGTCGGCGGCGACAAGGCCGTGTTCGAGAAGTGCGAGCCGGTGCTGAAGGCCATGGCCGCTTCCGTGGTCCTGACCGGCGACGTGGGCGCGGGCAACGTCACCAAGCTGGCCAACCAGATTGTGGTGGCCCTGAACATCGCCGCCATGTCCGAAGCCCTGGTGCTGGCCACCAAGACCGGCGTGGAGCCGAACCTGGTCTACCAGGCCATCCGCGGCGGCCTGGCCGGCAGCACGGTGCTGGACGCCAAGGCCCCTCTGGTCATGGACCGCAAGTTCAACCCCGGCTTCCGCATCGACCTGCACATCAAAGACTTGCAGAACGTGATGGATACCGCGCACGAAGTGGGCGTGCCCCTGCCGCTTTCCGCCTCGGTCATGGAAATGATGATGGCCATGCGCGTGGACGGCATGGGCGGCCTGGATCATGGCGCGCTCATCCGCCACTATGAAAAACTGGCGCGGGTGGAAGTGAAGCGTTAGCGGCCGGTTCCCGGGAGGGGGCGGCCTTTTCCGGGGCGAACCGTTTTTTCCGGAGGGTTCCTTCCATGCATGACCACAACACGCTGAAGCGCATTTTCGAGGCGGCCGTCAGGGCTGTGGCGCCGGACGGGGCGTTGCGGCGGCATGTGTCCCTTGCGGGAAACATCCTGACGGCCGACGGGCGGGACTACGATCTGTCGCGTGTGGAGCGCGTCTTCGCGCTGGGCGCGGGCAAAGGCGCCGCGCCCATGGCCGCCGCCCTGGAAGATCTGCTGGGCGAGCGCATCCATGCCGGGCTGGTGGTGGTCAAATACGGCCACGGCCTGCCGCTCAAGCGCATTCGCCTGGCCGAAGCGGCCCATCCGGTGCCGGACGAGGCCGGGACGGCGGCGGCGCGCGAGATCCTGGACATGGCCCAAAGCGCCACGGCGCGGGATCTGGTGATCTGCCTGTTCACCGGCGGGGCCAGCGCCCTGACGCCCGCGCCCGCTCCCGGCATATCGCTGGGCGATCTGCAACGGACGACCCAAAGCCTGCTTAAATGTGGGGCGGACATCACCGAACTGAACGCCATGCGCAAGCACCTGTCGCTGTTCGGCGGCGGCCAGCTCGCCCGGGCGGCCGCGCCGGCGCCGGTGCTGACCCTGCTCGTCTCGGACGTGGTGGGCGACCCGCTGGACGTGATCGCCTCCGGCCCCACCGCGCCGGACCAGAGCACCTTCACGGACTGCCGGAATATTGTGGAACGCCGCGGTCTGGCCGGAAAACTGCCGGCATCCGTGTCCGCCCGTCTGGAAGACGGGCTGGCCGGCCGGATTCCGGAAACGCCCAAGCCGGGCGACCCGATCTTCGCCAATGTCCGGAACGTGCTGGCCGCGAGCAATCGCCAGGCCCTGGAAGCGGCGGCCCAGGCCGCGCGCGGCCGGGGGGTCGAGCCGCGCCTACAGACCCGCGCGCGCCCCCGCGAGGCGCGCGGGCGCG
>JAVBVM010000151.1:0-7846 GCA_031554295.1 Desulfovibrionaceae bacterium
GAAGAAATACTGGTCCAGATCGGAGCCGCCAAATCGGCCCTGCACAAAACAGGGCAGGTCATTTTGGAAGGCCATCTGCACCATTGCGTACTGGCCGGCATAGCCGAGGGCGACAGCGACAATACGCTGAAAAAACTGGCCAATGCCATAGAGCAATTTTCCCGTATGACGTAGGAGCCAACAGGATGAACACGGTGAAGAGACTGATCGCGGACGAGGAAAAAAGACATCTGCTGTTCGCCGCCATTGGCGGCGTTTCTCTGGTATTCAGCTTTTTCGGCATCCGGGGGCCGCTGCCC
Organism: Desulfovibrionaceae bacterium; assembly: GCA_031554295.1. Lineage (GTDB taxonomy): Bacteria > Desulfobacterota > Desulfovibrionia > Desulfovibrionales > Desulfovibrionaceae > JAVBVM01. The sequence goes on from JAVBVM010000151.1 coordinate 300, forward strand.
TTTGACCCGGCGTGGATAGCCGCCGTGCTTTGCGGCCTTCCCATTCTCAAGGGGGCTGTTGTCGGCCTGGTGACAAGCTTCGACGTCAAAGCGGACGTGCTTGTCGCCATGGCTCTGGTCGCGGCGGTATACATCGGGGAAATCTTCGCGGCGGGCGAAGTGGCCTTTATCATGTCGCTCGGCTCGCTGCTTGAGGAGCGCACCGTGCGTAAAGCCCGTGAAGGCATTGAAAAGCTTGTGAACATGACGCCCCGCACGGCGCGCGTCCTGCGCGACGGTTCCGAAGCGGCCATTCCCGCGGAAGACGTGCGCATTGGCGACATATTGCGGGTGCTTCCCGGCGAAACCGTTGCCGTGGACGGCGTGATCACCGCCGGACGGACGGCCATCGACCAGTCGCTGATGACCGGAGAATCCCTGCCCGTGGACAAAGAGGCGCGGGATGAGGTGTTCAGCGGAACCGTCAACCAGTTGGGCGCGTTTGACATGCGGGCCACCAAGGTGGGCGAGGACAGTTCGTTGCAGCGCATGATCCGCCTGGTCGAATCGGCGGACGCCTCCAAAACGCCCATCGTGCGCATCATGGACCGTTGGGCGACGTGGATAGTCGTCGCCGCCCTGCTCACGGCCGTGGGCGCCTGGCTTTATACCGGGGAAATCATCCGGGCCGTCACCATTCTGGTCGTCTTCTGCCCCTGCGCCCTGGTGCTCTCGACGCCGACGGCCATCATGGCCGGCATCGGCAACGCGACCCGCTTCGGCGTCCTGATATCTTCCGGCGACGCCCTTGAACGGCTGGCGAAGGTGACGCGCGTGGCCTTCGACAAAACAGGCACCTTGACCCACGGCAAACCGGAAGTCGTGGCCGTGCGCTCTTTTTGCCCCGGCATGTCCGACGCCGACCTGCTCGGCCTCGCGGCCGCCATCGAGCAACGTTCGGAGCATCCGCTGGGGCGGGCCATTGTGCGCAACGCCGCAAGCCGGGACATGGGCGCGCGGGAGGTCGAGCAATGCACGGCCATTCCCGGCCGGGGCGTGACCGCGCAGGTGGACGGGAAGCGGGCCTTTGGCGGCACTCTGCAACTTATGCGCGACAACGGCATGGAGCCGGACGCGGAAATGGCCGACGCCGTCGAGCGCCACAAAGAGTCCGGCGGCACGGTCATCTACATCGGCATTGACGGCGCCGTCGTCGGCATTATCGCCCTGGCGGACACGTTGCGCCCCGACGCCAGGGAGACCGTGCGCAGACTGCACCGCGAAGGGGTCTGGACCACCCTGCTGACCGGAGACAATGCCCAGGCCGCGCGGCATATCGCCGAAGCGGCGGGCATCAATCAGGTCAGGGCCGAACTGTTGCCGGAGGATAAAGTCGGCATTATCAGAAACGAGCTGCAAAAACTGGACTTGGAGCACGTCTGCATGGTCGGCGACGGGATCAATGACGCGCCGGCCCTGAAGGCGGCCTATGTCGGCCTGGCCATGGGCGGCGTGGGGAGCGACATCGCCGTGGACGCCGCCGACGCCGTGCTGGTGCGGGACGACATAAAAAAGCTGCCGCGCCTGATCATGCTGGCGCGGAAAACCGCCCGAATCATCAAGGCCAATATCGCCATGTCCATGACTCTGAATATCGTCACCGTGATTCTCGCGGCCATGGGTCTCATGGGGCCGGTGGTCGGCGCCCTGGCGCATAATGCCGGGGCGCTGCTGATAGTGCTGAATTCCGCCAGACTCCTGAAATGGAAGTACCGGCATGAGGATGAAACTTCGGCCGCGCCCCGGCAGGGAACTCCCGCGCTGGCCGACCAGGCCGCCTGCTGAAGCGCGCTCCAACGGGCGCCCTTCGCGGGGCGCAAAAATAAACGAGGCCCCGGCGGCGCTTCACGCACCGCCGGGGCGATCAATTTCCAACAACGCCGCGGCGCCGTCGTTCAGACGGGCTGGAGCGCGGCGTCGGCGCCTGAACAGCGCCTAATTGCCCTTGCCGAACAGGCCGCGATACAGCGCCCCGCCGAGAAAACCGCCGACCAGCGGAGCCAGCCAGAACAGCCAGAGCTGCTGTAGGTAGACGCCGCCGGCGAACAGGGCCACGCCGGTGCTGCGGGCCGGGTTGACCGAGGTATTGGTGACCGGGATGCTGATCAGGTGGATCAGGGTCAGGGCCAGGCCGATGGCGATGGGGGCGAAGCCCTTGGGAGCCCGGCCGTCAGTGGCGCCCATGATGATCATGATGAAAAAGCCCGTGAGCACCAGTTCGGCCACCAGGGCGGCCAGCATCGAATAGTGGCCCGGCGAGGCCACGCCGTAGCCGTTGGAGGCGAAACCGGCGGCCACGTTGAAGCCGTCCTTGCCGCTGGCGATGATGTACAGCACCAGGCCGGCCAGAACCCCCCCAATCACCTGGGCGATGATGTAGGGAACCAGATCCTTGGCCGGAAAACGGCCGCCGGCCCACAGACCCAGGGAAACCGCCGGGTTGAAGTGCCCGCCGGAAATATGCCCGACCGCGTAGGCCATGGTCAGCACGGTCAGGCCAAAGGCCAGGGAAACCCCCAGCGTGCCGATGCCGCCGGCGGCCAGCACGGCGCTGCCGCAGCCGCCCAGAACCAGCCAGAATGTTCCAAAAATTTCAGCGAGGTATTTATTCATAAAACGCTCCCGTAACAAAATTGTTACGCCTCTTTAGCAAAAAGCGACCGCCCGCACAAGATGCCCGAAGGCCCCGCGCTGCTTCGGGCTATCTGCCGAAGCAGGCGCGGGGCCGTTTTTCACTTTCCGATGTTTTTACAAGTTCCCTTCTTTTTTCGCCTTTTCGAGCCACTGCGGCACGACCGTGTTCATCCACTCGGCCTTCTGGCTCTTCAGCTTGTCCATATCCAGGCCGATAAACGTCTGGGCCTTGGCCTTGGTGGAGATGTCAGGCAGCTGCACCTCGGTCACGCCGTGCGCGAACAGCACTTTCTGCACTTCAAGCTGGGCCAGCAGGGACTTGTCCAGGGCGTGGGCCAGCACCCGCTGCGTTTCAATCGGGGCGTGGAACGACGCGCCGTGCGAGGCCACGCCGAAGTCCCAGCGCCACTGGGCCTGGCGCAACAGCTTCAGGGTGGCGGCCATTTCCTCGGGGGTGGCGCCGTTATCCCAGGCCGCCTTGGCCAGGATGTGCGCCTTGGCCAGTTCCGTTTCCACCCGGTTGCGGATTTCCAGCGCCTTGTCCTGGCGCTCGTACACGTAATTCCGCAGATTTTCCTCGGAATCGCGATGGCAGGTCTGGCAGGTGGAAGAGATGTTTTTCAGCGGGCTCATCACCTGATGGTTGGAATACTTGATGCCGCCCTCGGAAATGTACGGCATGTGGCAGTCGGCGCAGGAAAGCCCGCGCTGGGCGTGCGCGCCGAGGATGAACAGCTCGTAGTCCGGGTGCTGGGCCTTCAGCATGGGCGCCTTGCTCACGGCGTGCGTCCAGTCGGTGAACTGGACCTCGTCATAATAGGCTTCCATGTCTTCCACGGTCGAGCCCTTGTCCCAGGGGAAGGTCAAATACTTGCCGTCGCCCTTGAAATAGTATTCCACGTGGCACTGCGCGCAGACCAGCGAACGCATTTCCTGCGGGCTGGCGTCGGCCACGTCCCTGCCCTGGCGCTGGAACGCCTCGACCAGGGCCGGCCGGGTGATCACCAGGTTCATGGTGGCGGGGTCATGACAGTCGGCGCAGCCGAGCGGGTTCACAACCTCGCTGCCCATGGCGCTCCAGGGCTGCTTATAGAATTCGGCGGCGCCCATTTTCTGGATCATGCGCGGCACGTCCGGGCTTTTGCAGCTCCAGCAGGTGGAGGGCTGCATGTCGGCCACGCCGTTGCCCGGCGTGCCGGTGCGCAGGGAGGCGCGCATGTCGTCCAGCGTGTACATATGGCCGCGCGGCGCGGAATAGTCGCGCGAGAAGGCGTAGCCCGCCCAGAGCACCACCATGTTCGGCCGGTGCTCCAGCACGTCCTCCGGCGCGTTGCCCAGGTGCTTGCTGCGGAAGTCGGTCTCCGCGGTCTTTTTCCAGGTGTTGTATTCGCGCGGGTAATTCAGGCCCCACTGGTCATTGTGCGCGTCGATGCCGGTGATCTCGACCTTCTTATTATTATAGATGGTCGCGATTTCCGCGCGGCGCTCAGTGATGGAGGCGGCCAGAAGGCCCAGCAGAAAGACGACCACCAAGGCGACCACAAAAATGCCCCAGCCGAGAGCGGGCTTCCGCCTGATGCGTTCCGAAAGTTTCATGGCGCACGTTCCTTTCTAAGCGTTCGGGCTGTATACGAAAAAACGATTTATTCCGGTTATCTCATGGCCTCTTTCAGCCAGTCGGGCACGGGCGACGCCGGCAAAGGCACCACGGCGTCCGGCGCCGAAGCCAGGTTGCTGATCCGCGTGTGCGGCAAATCCCGGTGGCAATCCCAACACGCCTTGCCCTGGCCGTCTTTGGCCTGGGCATAGCTGATCATGCCGGTTTTCACGAATTCCGTGTTCAACTGCGTGTGGCAACGGATGCAGTTTTCCATGATCACGCCGTAGCTGGCGTCGCGCGGGCGGATCACCTGGGGTTCGGCCCGCAGGGTGAACACCGCGGCGTGGTACAGGCCGTCCATGCCCTTGAAGCCGTATTCGGCGAAGATATTGTTCTGGGGCACGTGGCAGTCGTTGCAGGTCGCCCAGGGCTGGTGCGAACTGCGGCTCCACGATTGATAATAGGAGGACATGATGTGACAGTTGACGCAGACCGCCGGATTGTCCTCCAGATAGGAATAGGCGCGCGACATGTAGGCGGCGTAAGCGGCAAGGCCGACCAGCGCGCCAAGCACAATGAACAGCGGCGCCATCAGGGGACCGGGGAGGGCATTGAGGAGCTTCTTCATAGCGTTCTCGCATCCGCGTGAGAAGAACATCTGAGCCGAAAAAGACTTGTCCGACGGTTTTCCTATACCCCCGGGCGGAAAAATTGTCCAGCGAAATGCGAAAAAAAACACCCGTAACATCCTGTTTATCCTGGAAAAACAGTGAGCACGACGCAATGCAACCCCTCGCAATATATTAAAAAACCGTATCCATAATCACATCTTTTCGCTTTTGCCGCCAACGCGGACGGACCGCTTGCGCGGATGGCCGGCGCCGCTTATACAACAGGCTGACCACCGCAATATGCCCTGGCGGCCTTGCGCCGCCGGCCGAGGAGATGTTTATGGAGCTCGCGCCCGCCCTGGCCGGGGATATTGGCCTGTATGCCCGCCTGATCCGGGTGTTTTACGAGCAAGAGCCCGGCCTCGCCCCGCTGAGCGACGAGGAGGCGCGCGCGAAAGCCGGCCGCCTTTTCGAAGCGGCCGGCCAGGGCCGGGCCTTCCCCCTGTTGTTGCGGCAGGCGGGAGATATCGTGGGCTACGCGCTTGTGTCGCCCTATTTTTCCTGCGAATATGACGGCCTGGTCGGCCTGCTCGACGAATACCTCATTCTGCCCGAATACCAGGGCAAAGGACTGGGGGGCGCGTTTCTGGACCTGCTCAAGGACTGGGCCCCGGCCCGGGGCCTGGCGCGCCTTTCGCTGGAAGTGACCGACAAAAATCCCGGCGTGATCCGCCTTTACGCGCGCAAGGGCTTTGTTCCCCTCACGCGCCGCCTGATGGCCTGGGACGCCGGAAAATAGCCGGAGCGCTTTTACATTGGAATCGCTCCACGGGCGTGCCCCGGCCTTGCGAAACGCCGCGGGGCAAGGCCCGTCGGGCTTCCGCGGGCGGGCTTCGCCCGCCGTCAAGCGGAAATTCCAAACGTGCGATGTATGAAGACCGCAAACCGAGAGGAACCACATGCGCCGGAAAATCCTTTTTTGCCTCCTGGCCCTTGTCCTGCCGCCGCTGCTGTTCAACGCGTCCGCCCAGGCCGCATCCCGGGCGGATTTCAACGGCTGCTGGGAAGAACGCGGCGAAGCCCGGGGCCCCTCGGGCGTCCAGGAAATCCGCTCGCGCGTGGTCTATGATCTGGAAACGCCCAGCAGCCTGAGCAAGACCCTGCCCACCGGCCCTGAAGCCGGCGGGCTCGTCGTTCTGAACATTTACACCGAGGCGCGCTTCGAACCGGCGAGCCAGACCCTTACCCTGCTCAAAAACGGCGACGTCATCCAGCACATGCGGCTGAACGCCGACGGAACCATGCTGATTACCCGCCCCAAGGCGCAAACGCCCGTGGAAATCCGGGGCGGCCGCTGCCAGGGACCGGAAGACGCCGCCTTCGCCGCCCTGGCCTCCTCCTACGATCACTTCGCCGGCTTCTGGATGCTTGACGGCCAGCCCACCCCCCTGCTCACCTTTAATCCCGGGAAAAACCAGCTGACCTTTCTGGGCCGCGGCCTGGCCGATCGCCTGGGCCGGAAGCCTATTACCCTGCAAACCTACATGGAAGTGGCGCGCCAGGGTTCGCCCGCCGTCCACATCTTCGCCTTCGCCGGCCCGGCCGGCGAACCGTGCCAGATTACCCTGAGCGCCCCCACGGGGCCGGGCGAACCGGCCTGGCTGATGATGACCGTGAATAAAGAACCTGTGGCGAATAACCGTTTGACGATCATGAAACGGTAAGAGGACGGGCGCTTCCGGCGCGGAGCGCCGTTGCGCCGGCTCCTTCCCGGCCGGGCGGAGGCCCGCCGGTCAGCCGGCCCGTCGCGGGCGGCGCGATGCCCCGCCTGTCTCACCCCCGCGCCGGCGTCACGGATCTCGAAAAATAAAGCCCCACCCAAATGTCCAGCCGTTTTGGCCGCCGGAGGCCAGCCCGGCTTCTTTTCGCCCTGGCGGCGACCGCCGCTTCGGAAAGGCTCAACCGCCACTGCCGTGCCTATTTGTGTGTTTTATATAGCAAAACCGAGTCTCACAATTTGAGTTGACATCCGCCGATGTTTCGGTAAAGCTCACTACAGCAGTGCTTCACTTGTTCTATATGTTTCATATGACGAAACCTTGTCTCATTATTTGGGAGGGAGCATGAAAAAACTGGCCAAGTTGACACAATTGACCACTGGCGGCCCGGTCTATGTTTACGCGGATCAGGAGGAAAATAAGATCGTCCGCGTCACGCCCATGGACCTGACCAACGAGGACGCCGACTCCTGGGAAATCCAGGCGCGCGGCCGCACCTTCAAGCCGCCGCGCAAAACCACCTATTCCTGTTTCACCGCCGCCCACAAGTCCATGATCCACTCGAACCGGCGCAATCTCTACCCGATGAAGCGGGTGGACTTTGACCCGAACGGCGAACGCAACGAGGAAAAGCGCGGCGAATCCGGCTACGTGCGCATCAGCTGGGACGAAGCCCTGGACATCGTCACCAACGAAATGAAGCGCATCAAGCGCGAATTCGGGCCGGGCGCCATGGTCATCGAGCCCAGTTCGCACCACCTGTGGGGCAACGTGCATTACCGCCACAGCGCCCTGTTCCGCTTCATGAACGCCACGGGCATGACCTACGCCGACCACAACCCGGACAGTTGGGAAGGCTGGCACTGGGGCGCCATGCACATGTGG
>JAVBVM010000173.1:0-9238 GCA_031554295.1 Desulfovibrionaceae bacterium
GGCCTTCTTATCAAAGCCATAGGCCAGCGAGGCGGCCGTCGGCGCGTTGATGATGCGATTGACATCCATACCGGAGATACGGCCGGCGTCCTTGGTGGCCTGACGCTGAGCGTCGTTAAAATAGGCGGGCACGGTGATGACCGCTTCGGTCACGGTTTCGCCCAAATATGCTTCGGCGTCCGCTTTCAGCTTGCCCAGGATCATCGCGGAAATTTCCGAAGGCGAATACTGGCGGCCCTGCACCTCCACAACGGCATCGCCGTTTGGAGCGCTGACAATGGCGTAGGGGCTGTGCGACTTCCAGTTCTTGACCTCGGGCGCGTCCCCACGACGGCCGATCAAGCGCTTGACCGCGAAAATGGTGCGCTCGGGGTTGGTAATGGCCTGACGCTTGGCAATATCGCCGACCAGGCGTTCCTTATCCGTGAACGCGACAATGGACGGCGTGGTGCGGCCGCCCTCAGGGTTGGTGATGCATTTGGGATCCTTCCCTTCCATCACGTAGACGCAGGAGTTGGTGGTCCCAAGGTCTATACCGATAATTTTACCCATTTGTTGCCTCCTCAAAAAGAAAGGACTTAATGTCCCTCAATGGTGATATAGAGGTTTGAGGATTTCTCCCCATAACCGTTACTCAGAAATAAGTCGCTTTTCCCATGCGTCCAGTGGTCCGGCAGGTTTTTTTTCAAAAAAAGCTTTCCTTATCACAAAGGCTTTCTCTCAATGCAAAATGCCCCGGAATACTTGGCATTCCGGGGCGTCCAAAACTTGGAGCCGGCCTGTAAGCCGGGTTCTGTCCCGCGAACGGCGGCCGCCATTCCTCTAGGAGTACGGTTACCCGCACCCTCCAGCAACCTACCCGGGAGCAGGCCGGGCCGGCCTATCACTCCCCTATTTGGTCTTGCTCCTGACGGGGCTTGCCTAGCTTGGCGCGTCACCGCGCCAACTGGTGGGCTCTTACCCCACCGTTTCACCCTTACCACCCCAAAGGGCGGCGGTTTGCTTTCTGTGGCGCTCTCCGGGGGTCACCCCCCCTGGGCGTTACCCAGCGTCCTGCCCTGCGGAGCCCGGACTTTCCTCCCCGGGGTTTCCCCCGCGGCGACGGCCCGGCCGGCTCCAAATGCGGAAAAATGCAGCGCCTCCGGCAGCCACGGGACCGTGAGCCCCTGGAACCCCATATAGGAGGAGGCGCTTTTCTACGCCTGTTCACCGCCGCCCGCTTTCCGGTCTGCCGGGACTGGCGTGAAAACGTACGTTTTCTCAAGAGGGCGGCGGCTCGGGAAGGCCAATCGGGTTCCCGGAATGGGTGAGCGGAGCCCAGGAGCCTACGCACGTCCGGAGTGCAACCCTCTCATAAAACGCATACACGGATCATAAAAATACCGGGACTTTCAAAGGGGGGCACCCCCTTGGCCGCCGGAGGCATGCCTTTATTCTTTCTCTTCCCCTGCTTCTTCCATCGTCACTTCGCTGAAGTGGCGGCTCCAGTAAATCAAGCGCTGGCAGTTGGGGCAGCTGAGAATCTGCTGTCCTTTCTGGAGTTCGATGTAGCTCTGGGGCGGGATGGAGACGTGGCAGCCGGTGCAGATGCCCTGTTCGATGACAGGGACGATGACCGGATTTTCCAAACGCTGGCGGATGAATTCGTAACGGGAGAGCACGGGCGCGGGCACGGCGGCGCAGGCGCTGCCGCGCTGGCCGTTGAGGGCCTCCAGGGACTTTTCCGCCTCAGCCACGCGCGCGCTGAGGGTGCCTTCTTTTTCCTCGAGCTCGGCCTTCAGGGCGGTATAATGCACGTCGAGGGCTTCCAGGGCTTCAGTCTGGCGCTGGAGTTCCTCGAGCAGAGCGGTTTTTTCCTCTTCGCGCGAGCGGTTGGAGCGCTCCATATTGTCCATTTCGCGCATCATGGCGTGGTATTCCCGGGTATTGCCGACCTGCATGAGCTTGTTCTTGCTCTTTTTGATGCGGCTGCTGTCATCGTCGATTTCAAAGCCCAGGCGTTTTTCCTGTTCCTTGAGGTATTCGACCTTTTCGACCAGGCGGGCGCGCTGGGCATCCATGTCCTTAAAGCGTTTGCGGATGTCCTCGACTTCCTTGGGCGCGTTTTTCAGGGCGGTGCGGATGCCGTGCATTTCGTGGTCAACGTGCTGCAGGGCGACCAGTTGTTCAATTTGTTTCAGGTAGAGGCTCAAGTGCATCCTCCTTTCGGCGGGGGCAATGGTTAAAAGTCGATTATTGCTTTGCGGCGCAGGCCGACGAAAACGGATCGGCCCCGGCGAGAAAGAATACCGGCAGTCCGGGTAAATCCGCTTCCAGGCGCCGGGCCAGGCGCCGCATCATTTCCTCTTCCAGGCTGAAATGGCCCACATCAAGCATGCATCCAGCGCTTTCGAGCGCGGTATGGTATTTCACATCCCCGGTCACCAGTACGTCGGCTCCGGCGGCAAAGGCCGCTGGGGCGAGGGATGAGCCGGAACCGCCACAGATAGCGACCCGCCTCACCTGGGCCGGCTGGGAGCCGCAGACGGTCATATGGCCGGGACGCGCCAAATCACGCACCCGGCCGCAAAATTCCTCAAAGAGCAAGGCATTCGGCAGCCCGCCGATCAGGCCGAACCCATATTCGCGATCCGGCAGCTCAGGTTCGGCCGCAAGGCAAAGCGGGGCCGCGTGACCGAGGTGGCTGGCGCGGATGGCCTCCCGAACGGCCGGCCAGTCTCCGGCCTCGCAAGTGACGACCAGAGAGGTGCCAAGAACGCGCGACTGCAAAACACCGGGCAGATTCCGCCAGGCCGGGTCCGGCCCCTGATCCGTCAGAATGCAGAAGGTCCGCGACTGCACGCGCCAAGTCGTCTCCAGGACGCGCGGGGCGGCAAGCCCAAGTTCCTCGGCCAGCCAGGCCGCCGGGCCGCGCGGATTCGCGTCAAGGCTGGTGTGCGCGCTGTATAACCAGGCGCCGGCGGAAAGTGTTTCAGCCACCGCGTCCCGGTAGGCTTCCGGGGAAGCCTCAAAAAAATGCGGAGCCATGCTCAAGGGGTGGTGCGACAGAATAAAATCAGCCCCTGCCGCCAAGGCGGCTCGAATCATTTTCGGGGAAGGCTCCAGACATACCGCCAGGGACGTGACCACGGACCGCCTGCCGACAAGCTGCACGCCGGAATGATCCCAGGGCGCGGCGGCTGCCGGCGGGGCAAGGGCTTCAATCGCGGCAATGACTGTCTGACTGGGGAGCGGGGGGCTCATACCGTCTCCTGGAACATTTTACGCTTGAGTTTGTCGCTTGACGGCGAGCAAAGCCGCCCATGACAATCTCGCGGGCGTTGCGAAGCGCAACGATGCACCGCACAGAGCATTTTTTCAATTTAAACTTTCAAGACTGAAATGCTCCAGACCTTGGCGGCAGCCACGGCGAGCGGTGGTGGGCCCAGCAGGAGTCGAACCTGCAACAACCCGGTTATGAGCCGGGGGCTCTGCCAATTGAGCTATGGGCCCGTTGCGATCTCTCCGATGCGCCCCGTGCGCTTTTTACTCCGGAGAACCTTGATGTATATTTCTTTGACGCCGCCCTGTCAAATAGATCCATAAAATGAATTGCGGTCTGAAACAGCGCCTTGGGCGGGGTCTTGCATCCCGGCCCAAGCTGGGGTAGACAATCCCACGGTTTTTTTTTCAAGCACAGTACAACGAGGCGTTTTACACAGGTGCCCCATGTCTGCCAAACCTTCCGCCGAGAAAATCCTTTCCGGCGCCGTCCCCCAGTATACGAACGAATTTGCCGCGCTTGCGCCCGGCATTGAGCCCGAGCCGCTTTACGCCATGCTGGACCGCGCCGCGCGTTCCATGCCCCGGCGGGTGGCCATGATGTTTCATCGCTCAAAAATCACCTATGCGCAACTGCATGCGCAAGTCGAGCGCATTGCCGCCTCTCTGCGCGCGCATGGGCTGGAGCGCGGCGATCGCGTGGCAATTATCATGCCCAATCTGCCGCAAACGGTGCTGGCCTTCTGGGGGGTGCTCAAGGCCGGCGGCGTGGTGACGCTGACCAATCCGCTGTATATGGAGGCGGAACTGTCGCACCAGATCCGGGACAGCGGCGCGAAATTCGTCATCGCTTTTGATTTGATGTGGCCCAAACTCGCTCCCCTGCGGGATCAGCTGTCCGTGCGGAAATATTTCATTACCCGGCTTTCCGACGCCCTGTCATTTCCCTACAACAAGCTGCACGACTATAAGCTGAAACGGCAGAACGGCCTGCTTCCCGTACCCTTTGACGGAGAAACCGTCCTTTCCTGGAAGGCGCTTACCGGCTCCAAGAAGCGCTATGCCTGTCCGGCCGACCAGCCGCAGTCGGATCTGGCCGTGCTGCAATATACCGGCGGCACAACCGGCGTTTCCAAGGGCGTGATGCTCACGCACTGGAATCTGAGCATCAACACGCGCCAGCTTTCCATGATTCTGGAGGTGACGGAGAAAGAAGACCACACCATCATGGCCGTGCTGCCCTTGTTCCATGTGTACGGCCTGGTCACCTGCCTTCTGTTGTCCGCCTGGCTCGGCGCTCTATTTATTCCCGTCCCGCGCTACATGCCGCAGGACGTGCTGGAGCTGATCAAAAAGCATAAGCCTACTATCTTCCCCGGCGCGCCGTCGCTGTATATTTCGCTTCTCCAGCAGAAAAACATCGCCGACTACGATCTGCGCTCCATCCGCTATTGCATTTCCGGTTCCGCGCCCATGCCCGTGGACAAGTTCGCCCAGTTCGCCGAACTAACCGGCGGCCGTATTGTCGAAGGCTACGGCCTGACCGAGGCGTCGCCCGTCACGCATCTGAACCCGATTGACGGCACGGGGCGCTATGGTTCAATCGGGCTGCCCATCCCCTGGACCGAGGCCAAGGTGGTGGACATGGAAGTGGGCAGCCTGCCCGTGCCGCCGGGCGTTCCGGGCGAACTGGTGATCCGCGGCCCGCAGGTGATGCTGGGCTATTGGAATCACCCGGACGAAACCGCCGGCGCCCTGCGCAACGGTTGGCTCTATACCGGCGACATCGCCCGGATGGACGAGGACGGCTTCTATTATATTCTGGATCGCAAGAAGGACATGTACATCGTCAACGGCTTCAACGTGTACCCGCGCGAAATTGACGAAGTGCTGTCCGAGCACCCAAAAATTTTTGAAGCGGTGGCCGTGGGCGTGCCGCACGGCACGCGGGGCGAAACCATCAAGGTATTTGTGGTGCCCAAGCCCGGCGCGACCTTGAGCAAAGAAGAGGTCATCGCCCACTGCCGTAAAAAGCTCGCGCAATACAAAGTGCCCCGTACCGTTGAGTTTCGTACGGAATTACCCAAGTCCGCTGTGGGGAAAATTTTGCGCCGCCTCCTTTTGACAGAGGAGCTTCAGCGCAAACAAGCCAAAGGCGATGTTTCCGCCGGCACCACCCAGGCTTCGACCAAGGAATCCGCCGATGGGGTCATGCATTCCACCGGACGGCATGTTTCGGGCCGGCGGATGCCGGATTCCGGCTCCGGAGCGGAGCCCTCCTGATGCGCCTGTTGCTCCAGCGCGTACGCCGCGCCTCGGTCAGCATTGACGGGAAGGTCACCGCCTCCATTCAGGCCGGGCTGCTCGCGCTGGCCGGATTTGGCGGAAATGACGACGCCGCCCTGCCCGCCCGGCCCCACTGGAACGCCTTTCTGGACAAGGTGCTGGATTTGCGTATTTTTCCGGACGAGTCGGAAAAAATGAACCTGAGCCTACGCGACTGGAACCATGGAGACGGCGAGCTGCTGCTGGTTTCACAGTTCACGCTGTACGCCGATTGCCGGAAGGGCCGGCGGCCTTCGTTTGACGCCGCCCCGCCCGAGGTGGCCCGGGAACTTTTCGAGCGGCTGGTCGCCGACATGCGGTCCCGCTTGCCCGGCCGGGTGCGGTGTGGCGTATTCGCGGCCGATATGGATGTGGAGCTGATCAACTGGGGGCCGGTCACCATTCTCTTGGATGACGCGCGGTTGTAGCGCGAAAACACTTCCCGCTCCCGCCCAATACAGCGGACATGCCGCGCCATCAAATGCCTTGCCCCCCCGGCGGGGGGGCGTGAGGAGAGGCAACAAGTGACGGGCGCCAGATTCCCCCGCCCTTGCCGGAAATCGCGCCGAGCCAGAAAGCAAAAGCCGCCGGCCGGGGTTACGCGGGAGCTAAACAAGCGTTTCCTCTCAAAGGGCGGCGTCAAATACGCATAGCAAAACCTCTCCCCCCTTTATGGGGTTCCAAGAGGCTCACGGCCTCTTGGCCGCCGAAGACATATTTTCCCAAGAAGAAGGGGGGCTTATCGCCCCCCTCTTGCATTCCGATTACAGCGCCTTTTTCAGGGCATCCAACAACTTATCGATGTTTTCCTTGCGGGCGGTGTGGCCCATCAAGCCGATACGCCAGATTTTCCCGGCCAGGGGGCCAAGGCCGGCGCCGATTTCAATGTCATGCTCTTTAAGCAGTTTCGTGCGGACCGCGGCGTCGTCCGCCCCGTTCGGGATAGTCACGGCGTTAAGCATGGGCAGGCGGTATTCGGCCTTGACCGGGAATTCAATGCCCAGCTTGCCCAGACCCTGCGCCAGATATTCGTGCATGGCGCGGTGGCGGGCGAAGGCGTTGTCCAGTCCCTCATTCAGGATTTCGGCCAACGCCGCGTAGAGTCCATACAGCATATTGATGGGCGCGGTATGGTGGTAGGAACGGGTAGTGCCTTCCCAGTAGGAGACAATCATATTCAGGTCCAGGTACCAGTTGGGCACTTTGCTCTTGCGGTTCTTGATCTTGGTGACCGCCGCCTCGGAAAGCGTAACAGGCGAAAGGCCGGGGGGGCAGGAGAGGCACTTCTGCGTGCCGCTGTAAATGAAGTCCGTTCCCCACTTGTCGGCTTCAACCGGCATGCCGCCCAGGCTGGTCACGCAGTCCAGGCCGAAAAGCGCACCGCTGTCTTTCACCAACTTGCCGATCTCGGCGGCCGGGTTGCAGACGCCGGTCGAGGTTTCCGCATGCACCAGGGCGACCAGGCTGTACGGCTCGCCCGCCAGCTTTTCCTTGACCTGCTCGGGCAGGATCGGCTCGCCGAAGGGAACCTCCAGCACGTCAAGCCGCGCGCCCAGACGGCCGGCCACGTCCTGCATGCGCTTGCCGAACACGCCGTTGCTGAGCACCAGAACGCGGTCACCCGGCTCCACCAGGTTGACGAACAGGGTTTCCATGCCGGCCGAGCCGGTGCCCGACATGGGCATGGTCAGCCGGTTCTGGGTGCGGAACACGGTGCGCAATTGCTCCTTTATTCCGTCCATGATCGAGACGAAATAGGGGTCCAGGTGGCCGAGTGTGGGCTTGGCCATGGCCGCGTACACGGCATCCGGCACGCAGGAAGGGCCAGGCCCCATTAAGAGGGTGGGGCGAATTCCATCAAGCAGATTTTTCATACAATTCTCCCGCAAGTATCTGGTTTATCAAACCATAAATAATATCAACTGACATTGAAGGGCTTATTGCCCCTTGAGGGTCACAAAGCTCATGTCATATTCGCGTATTTCCGCGCGGCTGTGCAGCTCCACCAAGAACAGGGCCATCAACTCCTGGCGCCGGGAATTCAGCGCCTGCGCGGTGAAGCCGGGCTTTTCCTTCTGCCATTCGCTCTCCGTGGGGGGGCGGATAGACGCCACGCGCACGATGGCCGCGCCGCTCTGGGTGGAATAGACGCCAGACAGCCAGTCGCCGGCGGCCTTTTCGGCAAAGGCGGCCTGCGTGAGTTCGACCGAGAAGCCCGGCCCGGCGTCCAGGGCGTTCCGGGTGAATTCCGGGCCGGTGGTCAGCTTGCCGGCGAACCCTTCCGGCGCCGTGGCGCCTGTGAAGGTTTCCCGGACCTTGCGCGCGTCTTCCTCGGCCAGCTTCAGGCTCTGCTCATAAACAACCAGGGTTTTCACCTCTTCGGCCACCTGATCCAGCGGCTTCACCCGCGCCGGGTTCGCCTCGGCCACCTGCACCACCACAAAGCCGTCCTGGCTTTCCAGGGGGTAGTTGAGCAGCGTTCCGGCCGGCAGCGCGAAGAGCATATCCAAGTCCTGATTATCCACTTTGATCTGTTCATTGGCGGTCTCAGCCGTGACCAGCCCGGTCTTGCGCAAGGACAGGTTGAGCCCGGAGGCGATTTCCTCCATGCTCTTTCCGGCGTTGATCAGACCCTGGGCGTCCGCGGCCAGGCCGGGCAACAGGCTGGCGGCCTGATCACGGGCAAGCGCGCGCGAAATTTCCGCGCGCGTTTCATCCAGCGACAAGACGCGGCTGTCCTCGCGCGCCTCCACCTTGATGATATGGTATCCCATACCGGAACGCAGCGGTTTGCTGACCTCGCCCGGCTTCATGCCAAAGGCTTGATCCAGGGGCTCGAGCAGCTGCCCGGGCGAGAACCAGCCTAATTCGCCGCCCTGCTTAGCGGTGGAAGTGTCGTCGGAATACTCGGCGGCGACCTCGGCAAAGCTCTTTCCAGCGGCAAGCGCCGCTTCGATCTTATTCACCTTGTCCATGGCCTGGGCTTCCGTCACAGGCTGGGCGTTTTTGGGCGCGATGACCAGAATGTGCCGCAGCTTCACCTGCTCCGGCCGGGCGAAAAGAGTCTGGCTGTTCGCCGCGTAATACGAGGCAATGGCCTCCTCGGTCGGGGCGATGGTGGCGGCCAGTTCATCCGCCGTAAGCCGCACGAAATTCAAACTGATCTGCGCCGGCTCCCGCCAGAGATCCTGATAGGCGGCGTAGGCGGCTTCCAGTTGATCCGGCTGCACGGTGACCTTGTCCGTATAATCGGCGGCGTTGAACAGGGCATATTCCAGCGTGCGCCGCTCAGAGGCGTAATCGAACAGGATGCGGGCCTCGGCTTCGGAAACCGCGGCCGCTCCGGTGATCGCCATGCGCATTTTGCCCAGCAGCAGATCTTTGCGGACCAAGTCCTCAAAGGCGGCCGGGGTAGTGCGCCGCTGACGCATGGCATCCTCATACAGGGCCTTGTCGAAAACGCCGTCGCTGTTCAGCAGGCCGCCCATGTTGACTATGACCTGGCGGACTTCGGCGGGCGTGACGGTAATGCCCACCCGCTCGGCTTCCTTGAAGAGCAGGATATTGTTCACCGTATTGGCGAGGATCTGGTAGCGCAGGTTGAGATCTTCCTCCTCGCTCAGGGGCGCGTCCCCCCGTTCCTGGCGCATAT
>JAVBVM010000139.1:0-8806 GCA_031554295.1 Desulfovibrionaceae bacterium
ATGAATTGGAAATTGAAGATATTCGCATGCGTGCCCTCCGGCGGCAAAATGTGCAGTGACTCAGGTTCCGTGAGGTTCGCAGCAAACTGCATGCCGGGGCGTTATTTGGGGAGGCCGGATCAGGAAGGGGGCCTGAAGCCCCCCTCGTATATGGATGTTTTTACATGACGAATATGCCTGTCGCCGCCTTCAGGCGAAGCTTCATGCTTCGGGCGAATCCCACGCGGGGCAAATTATTTACCGCGTGATCGGGAAAAAAACGCTGTCCGCCGAAGTATAACGGCAAACCGGCCTGACGTATTTCAGGGTTCCAGCTTGGTAATTTTCTGCCCTTGGACGCCGATGCCGCCCATCAGCCCCTGCTGGCCGAAAATAAAGGCGTACACGCCGTCGCGCAGCGTGGTGCTGGTGAAGTCTTTGGCCGCGCCCTGGTCAATGAGCACTACCGTTGGGCCCGTGCCGACCGACCAGCCGTCGGCGGCGTCCAAATGTTTGAGGGCCGCCTCCGAGGTGAAGAACATGGCTTCGGAATAGTCTTGGGCGCCCGCCTGAAGACCGAAGGAAACCGAGGCGGCGTTGTAATAGCCCAGCACTTTGCCGCCGGTGGAGAACAAAACGCCGTTACCGCCCGCGCCGCCCACGATAAGACCGGCCTTGAGGATGTCCGGAAAGACCAGAATACCCACGGCATGCTCGCTCAGTTTTTTTGCCTCGGGCGTTTCGGCGTACAGCCTGTTCAGCGCTGTCCGGGCTTCGCGCGTCAGATCCGCCCGTGAAGCGTCCGCCGCGTTCGCCTGGCTGGCTGTGAAGCAGCCGATGCACAATACCAGGACGCTGAATATGGCGGAGAGGAGCAACGGTTTTTTTGCATTCATGTGAATCCTCCAAAGTGGGTTGCCGCATTGCGGCGAAGTGTGCGCCACGGCGGAATTTATAGCCGTATGCAGGGACGTTTGAATCAGCCAATTGACTTTTTTGAATATTATCAATGTTTTCCACGGCGGTAAAGGTGTGGAATGCCATATAACCAATCTTTTTTCCAGTCTCTCCAAAGCCATGCTGAATATTCCACCCTATTCGACTGTCGATACACTCAGCCAACTAGAAATGCCTGGATCCCGCGTTCACGGCAAGCCGGCCGCGTTATATCAACATCTGGGGCACGCCGATCTCGCTTGGCTGGGCCGGAGGCGGCCCCGCCGGACAACGGCCTTCCGCGCGGCGTGCCGCGCGCCACAAGCTCGGAGCGCGGGCTGATCTTCCGCATGCACGAACAGGGCATGCCGGTGAGGCATATGCCGAACATCGAGCGTATGGCCGCCAAATATGGCCTGCCGCAAAGCCCGGCGCCCGTGCTTGGACCGGGGTCCACCCCGGGGAGCGAACTGAAGAGGAATTTTTTTTGGGGCTGGTGGCGTTGCTCGCGGCCCGGGCGATCGTACGCTTGGTCACTTTGCAGCGAAAATTGCGTTCCATTTGGGCACGAAAAAAGGAGCCCGGCGCGCCGGGCTCCCCAATATTCTTCTGTGCAAGTGTGGTGTTTAGTCGACTTTTTTCACCAGGGGCTTGGTGATTTTTCCGGAACGCAGGCAGCTGGTGCACACCCGTACGGTGCGGACTTCGCCGGACGCGAACTGGTGGCGCACGCGCTGGAGGTTGGGCTCGAAGGTGCGCTTGGTTTTGATGTTGGAGTGGCTGACCAGATTGCCGACGTGCGGGCACTTCTGGCAGAATTCGCAGACCCTGCCGCTGGTTTTCTGATTCGTCTTGGGCATGAAAAACCTCCGTATATGCGGGCGGCGCCTAGCGCTCCGCGCCGAAAAATGATAGTTCGCAATATGTAAAAATACGGGCAACGGCGCTTGCCGCCGCAAGGGAAAGAGCTTTACGCTCCCTGAGGAAAAATTGCAACCCTTTTCTTGACAGAAAAATGCCTTCGCATTACTAATTCCTGCTCGAAAGTCATTTATGAGGATAGTATGTCAGGATTTTGGATAGCCGCGAAAGATGTGCCGCCTGACGGGGGGACCTACACCCTGAACGAGCCCGGCATATGGGCGGAGCTGATTGTGGAATTTGGCCTGCCGGTGAGGATCGACAAGCCCCTGATTGCAACGGTTTTTCTGCTGGCCCAGGAGAATGGCTTTCTGGTGCGCGGCAAGTTGCGCGGCGAGATGATCCTGCCGTGCTCGCGTTGCGCGGAAGACAGCGTGGCGCCGGTTGAGCATGAATTTGAGAGTTTCGAACTTTTCCCCGGAGCTTTCGGGGAGGAGGGTGAAGACAAGGACGATGGGCTTGACGCGGAGCAGGATGCCAGCGTAGTACGCAATTCTCCGTACGGCCCGGAAATTGATTTAGCCGCCCTATTGTGGCAGGAGTTGCTCCTGGTGCTGCCCATAAAAACATTGTGCAGCGCCGCTTGCAAGGGCCTGTGCCCCAAGTGCGGGGAAAATTTGAATCTAAAAGCGTGCGCATGCGCGCCTGAAGAGGGCGACCCGCGCCTGGCGGCCCTGCGCGGGGTACGCATCCAACGTTGAGGCCGAACGTATAAAGGCGGAAACGCCGCGTTTTCGCGGCTTACACCTTCAGACAAGAGAAAGGAATTGACATGGCTGTTCAGCAAAATAAAAAATCCAAGTCCCGCAAGGGCATGCGCCGTGCGCACGACCATGTGGCTGTGCCCAACATAATTTTCTGCTCCTGCGGCCAGCCCACGATTTCGCATCGCGCTTGCGCCGCCTGCGGCACGTATAAAGACCGTCAGGTCACGTCGCCTGCCGCTGAATAACGCTGCATTGGCCGACTACAATGATCGATCCGATTGAAGCGGGTATCGACGAGGCGCAGACGCCGCTGCCTGCCGCTGCAAATTTACCTGTGCTCACGCGCCAGGGGACGGTAATCGCCGTGGACGCCATGGGTGGGGACTTTGGTCCCACCGTGGTGATTCCTGGCGCTTTTGCCGCTGCCCGAGAAAAAGGCATCCACCTCATGCTGGTGGGGCAGCGGCCCCGGCTGGAGGAGGTGATCGCCGCGGAAGCGCGCGACGGCGTTTCCTATGAAATCGTGCACGCCGAAGAAGTGGCGGGCATGGAGGAAAAGCCTTCGGATATCCTGCGCCGGAAAAAGGACGCCTCCATTCAGGTAGCCTGCCGCCTGGTGCGCGACAACATCGCGCACGGGCTGGTCAGCGCCGGGCATTCCGGGGCCACGGTGGCCTGTGGCATGTTTATCGTGGGCCGGGTGCCGTATGTTGACAGACCCGCCTTGGCCACAATGCTGCCCACGGAAAAAAAGCCCGTGGTCCTGCTGGACGCCGGCGCGAATGTGGACTGCAAGCCTTATCACCTTTTCCAGTTCGGCCTTATGGGCGGGGCGCTTGCCAGCGATGTGCTGGAGCTTGAGACTCCGCGCATCGGCATTTTGAGCATTGGCGAGGAAGAGGGCAAGGGCAACATGCTGGTGAAAGATGCCTACGATCTGCTGCGTATGGGGCAGAACATCAATTTTATCGGCAACGTGGAAGGGCGGGAATTGTTCCGGGGCGACGTGGACGTTCTGGTCTGCGACGGTTTTGTCGGCAACGTGGTCCTGAAGCTGGCCGAAGGTTTGGCCTCTTCTTTCGGTCGACTTCTGAAGCGCGAGCTTTTGTCCGGCTTTTTGCCCAAAATCGGGGCGGCCCTGGCTAAGCCCGCCTTCCATCGCTTTGCGAAGTTTTTCGATTACGCGGAATATGGTGGTGCGCCTTTGTTGGGATTGCAGGGCATCAGCATTGTCTGTCACGGCGCATCGAATTCGCGCGCCATTCAGAGCGCGGTGAAGATGGCTACGGTGTTCGTGGAAAAGAAGACAAATCAGCGTCTTGTCGCCGCCGTGACGGCTAACGAGGAGCTGACGCGCTTCGTCAAAGCGATAAAATAGCCCTGCGGGATACGTCTTGGGCGGGAAGAATCAATGAGCAATCCATATTTGGCCTGCCGGATTATGGGCTTTGGCACGTACGTGCCTGAGCGCGTTCTGACCAACGCCGATCTCGAGAAAATGCTTGATACGACGGATGAATGGATCGTGTCGCGCACAGGCATCCGTAAGCGGCATGTCGCGGACTCCAGCGTGACCACCTCGGATCTGGCGCTGCATGCCGCGCGCCGCGCTCTTGAAGACGCGGGCGTCACCGCGGCGGACATTACCCACATTCTGTTTGCCACCTGCACGCCCGACGCGCAGTGTCCCATTTCCGCCTGCGGCCTTGCTTACAAGCTGGGCGTAAAGGACATTGCGGCGCTGGACTTTAACGTGGGCTGCTGTGGCTTTGTTTACGGCCTGTCGCTGACCCGGGGCATGCTGAGCGCCGAACCAAATGCCAAGGTTCTGCTCGTCACGGCCGAGCGTCTGACCAGTCGGGCGAACATGGCGGATCGCAGCACGGCCGTGCTGTTCGGCGACGGCGCGGGCGCCCTGGTGGTGACGGCCTCTATGGAAACGCCTGAGGCGCCGAAGCCCGGCATCCGTATTGTGGACGTCCTCCTGAAGGCCGACGGCAGCCTGGGCGATCTGCTGACTATCCATGGCGGCGGCAGCATTCATCCGTACCACCTTGGCGACGTGGTGGGTGAGGAATATTTTCTGCAGATGAACGGCCGTGAAGTTTATAAATACGCGGTGCGTTACATGGCCCAGATTTCCCAGGAATTGCTCGCCCGCAACAATCTGACCACGGCGGACATTGACCTGGTCATTCCGCACCAGGCCAACCAGCGCATTATTGAGGCCGTGAGCGGCCGGCTGGAATTGCCCGAGGAAAAAGTGTTCTCGGTGGTGGCCAATTACGGCAACACTTCGGCCTCGTCCATTCCCCTGGCCATGGGCGACGCACGCCTTCAGGGCCGCCTGAAGCCTGGCACGAAAGTGTTGCTGCCCGTGTTCGGGGGTGGTTTTACATGGGGCGCGGCTCTTTTACAAGTGGATTGAGATTCGCTTCGTTTTCAAGTATATTGGGCAACGAGTGACGTTGTGAGGTGCGCATGAGCGATTTTGCGTCGACAGCCTTGGTAACGGGCGGTTCGCGTGGCATTGGCAAGGCCGTGGCGGAAGCGCTTGGCCGCGATGGCTTCCAGGTGCTGCTCACCTATGTGAGCAAACCTGTGGAGGCGCAGGCCGTGGCCGAGGGCATTGTCGCCAAGGGCGGCCTGGCCCGGGCGGTGAAGCTGGATGTGTCGGATTCCGACTCGGTAGCGGACTTTTTCCGCACCGAGATAAAGGACCACGTGCGCCTTGATGTGCTGGTCAACAATGCCGGCATCACGGCGGACGGTTTTCTGATCCGCATGAAGGACGAGGATTTTGACCGGGTGATCGCGGCCAATCTGCGCGGCGCCTTCCTGTGCATGCGCGAGGCGGCTAAAGTTATGACCCGCCAGCGCCAGGGGCGTATTGTGAATATTACCTCGGTGGTGGGGCTGATGGGCAACGCCTCGCAGGTGAACTACGCCGCTTCCAAAGCCGGGGTAATCGGCATGACCAAGTCCGCGGCCAAGGAACTGGGCAGCCGTAGTATCACGGTGAACGCCGTGGCGCCCGGCTTTATCGAGACGGATATGACCGCGGCCCTGCCCGAAGAGGTGCGCGCGCAATATATGAAGAGCATCCCGCTCGGCCGTCTGGGTTCGGTCGAGGACGTGGCCGAGGCCGTGTCCTTTCTCGCTTCGCCCCGCGCGGCGTATATCACGGGCCAGGTGCTGTCCGTGAACGGCGGTATGTATACGTAACTTTTTCGCTGGAAAACGCCCTGTTTTGGGGCCGCATAGATCAAACCTGTGAGGAGTTGGAGGCTGTATGTCTGTTGAAGAAAAAGTGAAAAAAATCATTGTGGAACAATTGGGCGTCTCTGAAGAAGAAGTGACCCCCGAGGCTTCCTTCGTGGAAGATCTGGGCGCTGACTCCCTCGACTTGACCGAGCTGATCATGGCCATGGAAGAGGAGTTCGGCATTGAGATCGCCGACGAGGCCGCGCAGAAGCTACTGAAGGTCAAAGACGCCATCGACTATATCGCGAGCCATCAGTAAGATTTACAGACCCGATTTTGAGCGCCTTGTGCCAACGTGTAAGGCGCTCAAGATCGTATCTGTACCAGTCAGCCGCGGATATTCCGGTTCGGAGTTTCTTCGGCTGAAATCTACAAAGGTATCGTCTCACAGGAGTTTTCAATGTTCGGAAGACGAGTAGTAATCACCGGGCTGGCCGCCATTACCCCCCTGGGCCTTGATCTTGAAAGCACCTGGGACGCTTTGGTGGCTGGAAAGTCAGGCATCGGGCCGATTACCCAGTTTGATGCCGCGGAATTCGAGACCCGCATTGCCGGTGAAGTCAAGGGCTTCAATCCGGAAGCCTTAATGCCGGCCAAACAGGCGCGCAGAATGGACCGCTTCTGCCAGTTCGCCGTGGCTGCCGGCCTGATGGTGCTGAAACACTCGGGTTTCGTCATTAACGAGGCGAATGCCGAACGCGTGGGCTCACACATGGGCGTGGGCCTTGGCGGCCTGCAGACCATCGAGATTTTTCATACCAGGCTGATGGAAGCCGGGCCGAATAAAATTTCGCCGTTCATGATCCCCATGCTCATTTCGAACATGGCGCCGGGTCAGGTGGCTATTTTCACGGGCGCTAAAGGGCCGAACATTGTGACCACCACGGCCTGCGCCTCCGGCGCGCACGCTATCGGCTACGCTTTTACCGATATCGCCCTCGGCCGTTGCGACGCCTCAATCTGCGGCGGGGCCGAAGCAACCATCACGGCCATGGGCCTTTCCGGCTTTACCTCCATGAAAGCGGTCACCTCGTCGCATAATGATGATCCTGAAAAAGCCTCCCGTCCGTTTGACAAGAACCGCGACGGCTTTGTGGCGGGCGAAGGCGCGGGCCTTCTGCTGCTGGAGTCGCTTGACTCGGCCAAGGCGCGCGGCGCGACCATTTACGCGGAAATCGTCGGTTTCGGCGCATCCTGCGACGCCTTCCACATCACCGCCCCGGCCGACAACGGCATGGGCATGGCCCAGGCCATGCGCGCGGCTATTCGCGAGGCGGGCATAAAGCCTGAGGAAGTCGACCACATCAATGCGCACGCCACCTCCACGCCCTTGAACGACCTGTGCGAAACCCAGGCCATCAAGACGGTTTTCGGCGAACACGCGAAATCCATCGCGATTAGCGCAACCAAGTCCATGACCGGCCACCTGTTGGGCGCGGCCGGCGGCATTGAGGGTGTATTCTCGACTATGGCCCTGCACACGGGCATGGTGCCGGGCACCATCAATTATGAAACGCCCGATCCGGAATGCGACCTTGACTATACGGTCAAAGGTTCGCGGCGCGCCAACCCGCGTTACGCGCTGTCCAACTCGTTTGGGTTTGGCGGCACAAACTGCTCGCTGCTGTTTAAGAAATGGGAGGGCTAGGGCAGGCGTAAGCCTGCTGGGCGGCTCAGGCTATTGGAAGTTTGAAAGGCCCGATTTCGGGCCTTTCTTGGTTTTGAAAGCAAATGAACATTGAAAATGTTCATTTGCTTTCAAAAGTTTGCTTGTAAATCATTGCCACGAGATTGTCGTAGGCGGGTTTTGTCCGCCGTCGAGCGACAATTTCAAAGTTATTTGTCGTACTTTTTGCCGGGAGAGTATCATGGAAGAAATTCTTTTGCAGGATCCGCTTATCGGGCACGCCATTGTTAGTGAAATAGACCGCCAGACCGGCAAGCTTGAGTTTATCGCCTCGGAAAACTTTGTTTCCACGGCCGTGCGGCAGGCCCAAGGCAGCGTTCTCACGCACAAGTACGCTGAAGGCTATCCGGGCAAGCGCTATTACGGCGGCTGCGAATTTGTGGATATCGCCGAACAGGCGGCCATTGACCGCGCCAAGGAACTCTTCCATTGCGACTACGCCAATGTGCAGCCCCATTCCGGCAGCCAGGCGAACATGGCCGCCTACTTCGCCTGCATCAAGCCAGGCGACACCATCCTGGGCATGAACTTGACGCACGGCGGCCACTTGACGCACGGCAGCCCCGTGAACTTCTCCGGTCGTTTGTTCAATGTGGTTTCCTACGGCGTGGCGCGTGAAACCGGCCTGATCGATTATGACGAAATGGAGCGCCTGGCCAAGGAACATCGTCCGGCCTTGATCATCGCCGGCGGCAGCGCCTATCCGCGTACGCTGGATGTCCCGCGCTTCCGGGCAATCGCTGACAGCGTTGGCGCCACGCTGGTGGCGGACGTCGCCCACATCGCCGGTATCATCGCGGCTGGCCTGCATCCCACCTCCATCGGACACGCGCATATCACCACCACCACTACCCATAAAACCCTGCGCGGCCCGCGCGGCGGCATGATCCTTTCTTCCGAGGAATATGCGAAGAACCTGAACAGTCAGATCTTCCCCGGCAGTCAGGGCGGTCCGCTCATGCACGTGATCGCCGCCAAGGCCGTGGCCTTTGGCGAAGCCTTGCGCCCGGCCTTCAAAGGCTACCAGGAGCAGATTTTGAAAAACGCCGCCACGCTCGCCAAGTGTCTGGTCGATGCCGGCTATAACCTGGTCTCCGGCGGCACGGATAACCATTTGATGCTGGTGGATCTGACCAACAAGGACATCACCGGCAAGGACGCCGAACGCGCCCTCGATCTGGCCGGCATTACTGTGAACAAGAACACGGTGCCCTTTGAAACGCGTTCGCCCTTCGTCACCTCAGGCATCCGTCTGGGCACGCCGGCCTTGACCACGCGCGGCATGAAGGAAGCGGAAATGCGCCGTATTTCC